>NZ_JBITPF010000025.1:0-296341 GCF_050468025.1 Neobacillus sp. NRS-1170
GAGTCTTCGCGCCTTCCACTCCAATCAACAGGGTGTCAATATCAACAATAGCCTTTAACACAGCCAGTTCTATAAAAGGGGGATAACGGAATGAGTAAGGGAAAAGTAATCGATTCATTTGAAAAAGCCATCGACGACATTCATGACGGAGCCACCATCATTGTAGGCGGGTTCGGTCTTTGCGGTATACCGGAAAAGGCAATTTTAGCTTTAAGAGATAAAGGAGTTAAGGACCTGACCATTGTCAGCAATAACTGTGGTGTTGACGATTGGGGCCTCGGCCTATTACTTGCCAATAAGCAAATTAAAAAAATGATTTCTTCCTATGTGGGGGAAAACAAGATTTTCGAACGCCAATTTTTAAGCGGTGAATTAGAGGTGGAGCTAGTTCCTCAGGGTACACTCGCTGAACGTATCCGTGCAGGAGGTGCCGGCATCCCTGGGTTTTATACGGCTACAGGAGTCGGAACACCGATTGCGGATGGAAAGGAACTTAAAGAATTTGACGGCAAAACCTATCTTCTTGAAAAAGCGATTGTTGGTGACTTTGCACTAGTGAAGGCTTGGAAAGGGGATCGGTTAGGGAATTTAGTGTATCACAAAACGGCAAGAAATTTTAACCCGCTGGCCGCAATGGCTGGAAAGGTAACAATTGCAGAGGTAGAAGAAATCGTCGGCGCTGGTGAACTGGATCCCGACCACATTCATACCCCAAGCATTTATGTCCAACGTGTACTGGCAGGGGAATTATACGAAAAGAGAATTGAAAGAAGGACGGTTATTCAAGCATAGAGAGGAGAATCTTTTATGGATGTTCGCCATAAAATTATTAGACGGGCAGTGCAGGAAATTGAGGATGGCATGAATGTTAATTTAGGGATTGGGATGCCGACACTGCTGGCCAATGAAATCCCGCCGGAATACAGTGTATTACTGCAATCAGAAAATGGCTTATTAGGTATAGGACCCTATCCGGACGAGGAACATGTCGATCCAGATTTAATCAACGCAGGAAAAGAAACAGTAACTGCTGTACAGGGGGCCTCTTACTTTGATAGTGCCGAATCCTTTGCGATGATCCGCGGCGGCCATATAAATTTAGCCATTCTTGGCGGAATGGAGGTATCTGAAAATGGGGACCTCGCTAATTGGATGATACCAGGGAAAATGATAAAAGGCATGGGCGGGGCCATGGATCTTGTCAACGGGGCGAAGCGGGTAGTTGTGATAATGGAACATGTAAATAAATATGGTGAATCGAAAATAAAGAAGGAATGTACCCTTCCTTTGACTGGTCAAAAGGTTGTCCATCGTCTTATTACCGATTTAGCCGTATTTGATTTCAATGAAGAAGGAATGGTGTTAACGGAATTGCAGGAAGGGACCACCATAAAAGAAGTGCAGGAAAAAACGGAAGCAATTTTTAGTGTAAGCCCACAGCTTATGTCAAACCAACAATAAACAGGGAGAGTGCACGAAATGGGGAAGCTATTAGAGGGACAAACCGCCTTTATAACCGGTTCTGCAAGCGGCATTGGGCTGGAAATTGCAAAAGCTTTTGCGCAAGAAGGAGCAAAAGTGGTAATTTCAGATTTGAATAAGGAATTATGTCATAAAGTAGCAGATGAGTTGAACAATCAAGGATTTAATGCCCTATCTGCCCCCTGTGATGTAACAGATGAGGAGGCCTATAAAAATAGTATCGATAAAGCTTACCAATCATTTGGAAGTATCGATATTTTAATCAATAATGCTGGGCTTCAATACGTTTCACCTATCGAGGAATTCCCAACAGAAAAATTTAAGCTGTTGGTGGATGTAATGCTGACGGCGCCATTTATCGGCATTAAAAATGTTTTTCCGCTCATGAAGAAACAGGGCTATGGAAGAATCATCAATATGGCTTCCATAAACGGGCTGATTGGTTTTGCTGGTAAGGCGGCTTATAACAGTGCGAAACACGGAGTTATCGGCTTAACAAAAGTGGCAGCATTAGAAGGGGCTGAATATGGAATAACTGTCAATGCCCTTTGTCCTGGCTATGTCGATACACCGCTCGTTCAGAACCAGTTGCAGGACCTGGCGAAAACAAGAAATGTCCCGTTTGAGAGGGTCATTGAAGATGTCATTTATCCGTTGGTCCCGCAAAAAAGGCTTTTATCCGTTTCGGAAATTGCCGACTATGCTGTTTTTTTAGCAAGTGAAAAAGCAAGGGGAGTTACCGGGCAAGCCGTGGCACTTGATGGAGGATATACTGTTCAATAGAACCTATACTGGGTTCTTTTCTTATTTTTTGGCGGAGGTTAAAGGCTATTGTTGATTTTTAACACTGTTGATTGGAGCGGAAGGCGCGAAGACTCCTGCGGGAGTACGGGGCAGGGGAGACCCCCCAGGCGCCAAAGCGCCGAGGAGGCTCCCCGGCACTCCCGCGGAAAGCGAAGCGCCTGGAGCGCAAATCAACAACTGGGTTTAACAGAGCCATTTTTTAAAAGTTTCAGGCAAGTCTTTTGCTATAATAGAATTAACACTATCAAAAAGGTGAGAATGTGAATGAAGGTAGGAATTGAGCAAATTCCCTATAACTGGCTTGAGGAAGTTATTAATCTTGCAGCAGAACGGATTGTCATTGTTGATAGTCAGGGGATTATCAAATATATAAATACCGCCTATTGTGAGTTTATTGGAACTACGGTAGAAGATGCGATTGGAAGACATGTTAATGAAGTAATTGAAAATACCCGCATGCATATCGTCGCGAAAACAGGTCAGGCTGAAATGGCGGCTGTTCAACGGATTAATGGAAGTGAAATGATCGCGAACCGCTTCCCGCTTGTCGTCGAAGGGGAATTAGTCGGAGCACTTGGAACGGTGATGTTTCGCAACCCCGAGGAATGGCGGCAATACCAGTCCAAAATCCAGTCACTTGTAGAAGAACTGAAATATTATAAGAATCGATTCGAAAAAGAAAGTAAATATAACTTTGATGATCTAATCGGCAGCAGTCCTGCATTTTTAGCTTCAAAAAGACTTGCTGCAAGAATATCCAGCAGTCATTCATCCGTTTTATTACTGGGAGAATCAGGTACAGGCAAGGAATTGTTTGCGCATGCCATCCATAATGGCAGCAGCCGCTCTGCCTTTCCATTTGTTCCTATAAATTGTGCTTCTATTCCAGAGCACCTGTTAGAATCAGAATTATTCGGATATGAAGACGGGGCTTTTACTGGGGCGAAAAAAGGCGGAAGAAAGGGACAATTTCAAGCGGCCCACCATGGGACGATTTTTCTTGATGAAATCGGTGATATGCCTCTTTCGATGCAAAGTAAGCTTCTTCGCGTACTGCAGGAAAAAGAAGTCCAGAGAATAGGCGGACAAAAATCCATTCCGGTAGATGTACGGGTGATTGCCGCTACCCATAGAGATTTAGACAAAATGGTAGAGGAAGGAACATTCCGGCAGGATTTATATTATCGATTAAATGTGATAAAAATCGAAATTCCACCACTGAAAAAGCGAACGGAAGATATCCCGTTTATTTCTGAAAGCTTGTTAACAAAGCTTGGTAAGAGATTCCACCGGCAAAGCACAGTGCTGTCTGCAGATGTAATCGATAGATTGCAAAAGCATAAGTGGCCTGGTAATATCCGTGAGTTGGAGAATGTCTTGGAGCGGGCCATTAATGTTTTAGATGGAGAAACCATTGAGATACATCATCTGCCGCTTTATCTCCGTGACCTTGAAGTGGATCACTATATCCAGCCACAACAAAAGCCCGATATACCAGTAAAGCCTTTAAAGGAAACATTGGCTTTAGTTGAAAAGCAAGCGATTCTCCATGCCTTAGAAGTTACTGACGGTAATAAGCTGGAGGCAGCAAAGCTTTTAGAAATAGGCAAAACACGCTTTTATGAAAAATGCAAATTGTACGGAATATAGAAAAGGCTCCTCACTCGAAGTGAAGAGCCTTTTCGCATTTCTAATCTAGAAGCGTCCGTGTATAGTGGACACTTGTCTTTTTGTGGTGCCTGACACCAATGTTTTTCTTTACAATTACTTCTTCAATTTAGCCCATGTTGCATCTAAAGCTTTCATAGCTTCTTCTTTAGACTTTTGACCGCCAACATATGCTTGAAGTGTTGCACCAAATTCTTGACCTGCACCATCAGGATATTTCATGAACTGCCAAGAGTAAGTTTTGCCGTCTTGAGAATATTTCTGAAGATCTGCACCTAGAGGTCCGATATCTTCTGCTTTTGCTTCGATTGTTTTGAAGGCTGGGATATACTTGAATTCTTTTACTAATGCCGATTTACCTTCTTCAGATGAAACCATCCAGTTTAAGAAGTCTTTTGCTGCTTTTTTGTCAGCGTCAGGTGCTTTGTTATAAACAACCCAGTTAGTTGGCACGTCAACCATTAGCTTATCTGCTTGGGCTGCATCATCCGTAAGAGCCAGTGGAATGAAACCAACTTCCATGCCAGGGTTTAATTTATCAAGCATTGGCTGAATCCAGTTACCTTGTTGGATCATGGCTGTTTCGCCGTTAGCAAATTGGGTAACTTCTGTATTATAGTCTGTTGTTAATGGATTCTTGTTACCGTATTTCACTGTTAAATCAACAAGCTTGAAGTAGTCTTCAAAGTATTTGTTGCCGGCAATTTTACCATTACCTTCATTTAAGCTCTTGATGAAGTTTTCGTCATCAGCTTGTTCGTAAGCAAATGGAACGTTAAGACCATGGTTTGCTAATACCCACCATTCTGCATATCCAACTGAGAAAGGTGTAATTCCAGCATCCTTAAGCTTCTTTGAAGCAGCTTCTAGTTCTGAATAAGTTTTAGGAAGTTCGGTAATACCTGCTTTTGCAAATAACTTTTTGTTATAAGCGAAACCATAACCTTCCATGTTAACAGGCTGTCCGTAAATTTTTCCATCGATTGTCATTGGCTTTAATGCATCAGGATATGCATCTTTCACCCATGGCTGATCAGATAGGTCTTCGAATTTATCTTTCCATGTCTGAGCTTCTTGGTAGCCGCCGTTACCAAAGATATCAGGTGCTTTGTTTGAAGCGAATTTAGCTTTTAAAGCTGCCGCTCCATCAGCGCCGCCGCCTACTGACTCGATATTAAACGTAACATTTGGATGTTCTTTCGTATATTTTTCTGTTAACGCTTTCAATTGATCAGCGATTTCAACCTTTCCGTTAAAGATATCAACAACTACTTTGCCATCTTTGCTGCCGCTGTCTTTTTTATCTCCAGATGCTTTGTCAGTGTTACCGCAAGCTCCTAAAAGAAGTGAAGCTGATAAAATCCCCGCTGCAATTGAATATTTTTTGAAAGCCATTTGGTTTCCCTCCGAAATATAAATTTTATTTTTATAAATCTCTACTGTCTGAGATTCAGACAGCAGAGGTTGTTACTACCTGAAGAAATTTATTTAATAGAACCGCTGGTGATTCCCTTGATAATGTGTTTTTGCATCGAAAAGAAGAAAATTAACAAAGGTATAATACCAAGTACCAATGCTGCCAGTGCTAAATCCCATTGCTTTGTGTACTGGCCAAAGAAGAAGAAGGTCGCTAAAGGAATCGTTCTTAAACCAGGATCCTGAAGAACCAGGGATGGTAATAGATAGTCATTCCATATCCATAAGCTGTTTAGGATGATAATCGTTACGGTAATCGGTTTTAATAAAGGGAATACGATTCTCCAGAATACGCCAAACCTTGAACAACCGTCGATAATCGCTGCTTCTTCAAGCTCAACTGGAATCCCTTTAATAAATCCGTGGTATAAGAAGATCGTCATCCCAGAGCCAAAACCTAAGTACATGATGACAAGTCCCCAGATGGTATTAAGCATGCCAAGGGTACCAGCTGTTTTGATGAGCGGAATCATAATCGATTGAAACGGAATGATCATCGCTGCAACAAGGGTCATGAAAATCACATTGCTGATTTTCTTCTTTGTCCGTACCAGCATGTAGGCTGCCATCGAACAAAAGACTACCAGAACGACATTACTCACAACCGTAATAAATACAGAGTTTGTAAATACCCTTAAATAGTCCAATTTTTCAAAGGCATTCACATAGTTATCGAACATGAACACTTTAGGTAAAGCCGATGTATTACTTAAAATCTCCGCAAACGGTTTTAAGGAGTTTGAAATCAAATAATAAAATGGAATTAAGAAGACAAGGCCAAGCAAGATAGCGAAAATTTCGCCGATAAAAGTCTTTCCTGTATACTTGTTTCCCATTATGATTCAACCTCCCTCTTCTTCGAAATGGTTACTTGAAGGATAGTAATCGCTGCAACAACGATGAAGAAAATTAATGCCTTTGCTTCCCCAATACCATAGCGGTTATTGACGAAGGCTTCTGTATAAATGTTTAGTGCTAACATTTCGGTTGATTTGAACGGACCGCCGTTTGTTAAGGAAAGGTTCGCGTCAAAAATCTTAAACGATGAAGCAGTGGTTAAAAATAAACAGATCGTAACCGCTGGTGCTACAAGTGGCATCGTGATATGGCGGAGAATCTGCCATCTATTTGCTCCGTCAATTTTCGCCGCTTCGATTAATTCCTGTGGAACGTTTTGCAAGGCGGCTATATAGATGATCATGATATAACCCGCACCCTGCCACACACTAACGATCACAATACCCCAAAATGCCGTATTAGCATCCCCTAACCATGCTAACTCGAAAAAAGGAATCCCCGTCAACTGTCCGAGAGAAGCAAACCCTTTTACAAAAATAAACTGCCAGATGAAGCCTAGTAAAAGCCCGCCAACCATATTTGGCATAAAGAAAACGGTTCGTAAGATGTTTCTTGTTTTTAACATTTGAGTGACTAGCAATGCTAACCCAAATCCAATAATATTCGTTAAAATAATCGCCACAACTGTATATTTGGTTGTCAGCAAGAAGGACTGTTGGAATTGTTTGTCCTCGGTAAATAAGTATTTAAAATTATCCAATCCAACCCATTTTATATCACCTGTAATCCCATTCCAGTCAGTAAAGGCATAGTAAATACCTGTGAAGAAAGGGATTAAGACAATAATGGCAAAAGCTAAAAAGGCTGGTCCAACAAATAAAGCATATAACCCCGCATCCTTAAGCTTTTTCTTATTTCTTAATGAAACTGATTCCGAAACTTTCGTGTTTGCCTGACTTTTAAAGGCTGCGCCCTTAACGTTTTCTATCTTACTTTCGTTATTCACTGACTGCACCTCCTATAACTTCATTTTAGAGAATCCATAAAATTATGAAACGGCTTACATTGACCACTAGGGTGGAAAATATTGAACACTCAAAAAAATCAGATGAAAATTCCACTATGAAAAAAATAATTGAAGTATGCTAAAATGAGAGCAAATATTTTACTGGAGCCTTAATGAAGCGATCCGCAGGGGGAATAGTTTATGCAATGGAGTATCCGTAAAAAACTAATTGTCACATTAATGGCTGTCATTATTCTCCCATTCGGAACCGCAAATGTATTTACATACAATCAAACAACGAAGTCACTCAATGAACGTTTTGTTTCCACTAATCATGATCTTATTGTAAAAGGAGAGCAAGAACTGTCTACATATTTAGAAGATGTGGCACAAATGTCAACGGTTCTTTATCGCTACACTCCCTTTATGAATGTAATGAGAGATGGGATTTCACGAAACTTAAGCTATAATCAGGAAGAAGTCCGCAGAGCTTTAGCGTATTTATTTAATACAAGGCCTGAAATTGAACAAATGCATCTTTACATTGATAAAGAAAAAGATTCTTATACCAACTATCACTCTACAATAAGCGGCCGGGGGACCTACGAACATATCTTTTCTCATCCTTATTATGCCCGGTTAAATCGGTCGAGAAGCTTTTCGGTTATTGAGCCGCCGCATAAAATTTATAGTTATAACAATATTTCCGTTATTCCTAATTCCCAAAAGGTGGATGTATTAAGCTTTCATAATATCCTCCGGGATGTCCCTTCTGACAAGTTTTTAGGTTTTTTGTCGATTGATATAAATCTTTCAAAAATTGGTGATATTGCCGGCAGATTGTATACGGATGATTTAGAAGACCTTTATATCATGAATGAAAATGGAGTTATTATTTACTCTTCAAATAAAGATGAAATTGGAAAGGAAAATAAGGAAAAGTGGTTTCAGCAAGTGAAAAAGAAACCCAAGGCGGGTAAAAGTCTCGAATGGAAGGATAAACAATTCTCAGGGGTAATCGTTTATGAGAATTTCTCTAACTCCTTTAAGAATTGGTATATTGTTAAACGAATTCCCTATGATGTACTCTATCAGAGTGCCAGACAGACGGCACTCACTAATATTTTGATTGGCATTATCACACTTGTTATTGTATTAATGGCTACTCTATTCATTTCCTTTAGACTCACGGCCCCGATTAAAATATTAATTGCTAATATGAAAAAAGTAGAGAAGGGCGAGTTTGAGGCAGATTTTGAATCGCTTGGGAACGATGAAATTGGAATGCTCGGAAGGCACTTCAAATTAATGATTGCCAAAATTAATGAATTAATTGAGCGGGAATACAAGCTGGAAATTGAAAATAAATCCTCACAGCTAAGAGTGCTTCAGTCCCAAATCAATCCGCATTTTTTGTATAATGCTTTTCAATCCATTGGTACGCTGGCGCTAAAATTAAAGGCGGTGCCGGTATATTCACTGCTTACGTCTTTATCCACGATCATGAGATACAGCATGAACATGAGGGAGGATATTGTTCCGTTTGCTTCCGAGTTAAAGCATGTGAAAGCTTATTTATCCTTACAAAAACAACGATTTGATGAACAATTTGAGTTTAACCTGAGTATCCAGCAGGAGGTAGAAGAGATTCCTGTTCCGAAAATGATTTTGCAGCCGATAGTCGAGAACTGTTTTAAGCATGGATTTGACCAGAAGGTTGAAAAAACAATCATTCATATTGAAGGATATTTGCTGAATGATGATTCTGTTTGTATAAAAGTAAAAGATAATGGCATTGGCGTAAATGAAGAGCAGCTAAAAAAGATAAAACATGAATTAGTTCATGGGGTACCAAAAGAAGAAAAGCAAAGAGAAGCAATCGGCTTAAAAAATATTTATGACCGCTTGCAGATTTATTACAATAATAAGGCCACAATGGACGTTTGCAGTGGTGAAGAAAGTGGATTTATCGTTACCATCAATATTCCAAAGGCACTGCCAAAAGAGGTGGAACATTTATGAAGGTCTTAATCGTTGATGATGAAAAACATGTGCGTGATGGTATTAAGCTGCTAGGAGAATGGGAACAGAATGGGATTAACGACATTTATGAGGCGGGAAACGGAGAGGAAGCCATTCAGCTAATCCAAACGATTAAGCCTGAAATAATTTTTTCCGATATGAAGATGCCTAAAATGGACGGAACCCAGCTTCTCGAATGGATTAAAGACAATCAGCCAAACAGCAAAACCATTGTTGTCACCGGTTACGATGATTACCATTACATGAGAAAAGCCATACACTTCGGAAGTTTGGACTATTTATTAAAACCAATTGATCCAGAAATCTTGAATCAGACACTAGAAAAAGCGGTAAAGGAATGGAAAAAAGAAGAAGCGGATAGACAGCGAAAAGAAAGCAGCACGCAATTAATAAATGAAATGAAGCCTGTATATCGTGACCGAAAGTTGACACAGCTATTGAACAGCGAAAGCATGAAAGAAAATTTGTACGAAGAATTTGGCTTTCACCTATCGCAAAATTATTTAGTCGCTCTTGCCAGGATTAATGGCAAGACGATTGAGGTTTTTCAGGGAGATCGTGATCTAGCCTATTTTACGATTCTAAATGTTATTAATGAAATATTAAAGGAAAATGAATGTGGAATAGGCTTTCGATATTTATCCAATAAGGGTGAAATCGTGATCATTTTCTGGAACAAATTTGACCTAATTGACGAGCTTTTAGGACGAATTTATAAGTCAGTTAGGAATGCGATGGATATTTCCTGTCCAATTGCAATTGGAAAGCCAGTGAATAAAAGCTTCAAATTGATTGATTCCTATCAGCATGCCAAGCAGGTTTTATTAAATAGTAATATTTTAAATAAAACCACGAGAGTCTTTCAGCAGAATATATTGCAGTCTGATGCTTTACGTAATCTGATGGCCTACTCTTCAAATATAGAATTAGCTGTACAAGCTGGTGAAATAGAGGCATTTGATGACGTAATCAATCAAATTGTCAATGACTTTACAGAGAACGGATATTTATCATTAAATCAACTGCTGCATTTTGAAAACGAATATTTAGTCATCAGCCGCAAATGGTTTAAGTCTTATAATCTGACTTTAAAGGTAACTGAGAATATTGAAAAACGAGTTGATTTATTTTTCGACCAAAACGGTACCTTTCAATTAGAAAAATTTATTGAAAGAAAGCGAAGAGAGATTTCCCTCTTCTTGAAAAAGGTAAAAAGGAGCACGAAAGAGAAACAAAGCAACATCATCTATGACATCGAAAAATACCTGCAGGCAAACTTCGATCGGGATGTGAAACTGCAGGAGATTTCTGAGCATTTTTATATCAGCCGTGAATATATTTCGAGGAAATTTAAGCAAGAATTTAATGTAAACATCACCGATTACATTGTGAAAATCCGTATGGAGAGGGCAAAATCGCTCCTGAAAAACAGCCAGTTAAAAATTTATGAAATTGCGAACATGATTGGCTACCAGGATGATAAATATTTTCGGAAGGTGTTTAAAAAGGTTGTGGGTGTTACACCGAATGAGTACCGTGCGGAATATGTTAAACAATAGTTTAACGTTAGCGGAAATCGGTATTAACTTGTTTTACCTCATTTTTTTATTGCAATAGAAAAAGTACGACTTTTTTGTAAATCTATGAATGAGTATTTGACTAGTAATACCTAAAAAAAGGGATCCAAAAAGTAAGTACTTTTGGACCCTCTTTTTTTCTTGGCAGACCTTTTAGATTTCTGCTTATTTGGTTTCGCTAATCGATTTTGTTATTACATCGATTACGTAGTTCTTTGTATTCTTGGTAATGGACCCGCCGTCTCCTTTAAAGATGGTGAACTTGGTTGTATCAGTTGGTTCAATGTGAACAGGTACTTGTATCTGTCCTTCTTTTAGAGTAAAGGATTGAGTGAAATTCATATCATTTCCGACCGTTACTTTTTCCCCGTTGATGGTGAGGTCAGCGCCCTTAATGGCATTCCCCTTAACGGTCATAGTTGAACCATTCACCTCGATTTGGCTGACTACTAACGGCTTATCAATCCAGCGTAGAATCGTATCCTGGACAACCATTTTGTTGTTGCCTTGGTTAGTGACGATGACTTTCATATCGGTTCCAGGGGCACCATACCCGTAATAGCTGATATCGTCATCCGATGAATCAGATGGGGTATGGTCCGCCAGACCTTCCTGATCCCAGGAATTGTCCCTCGTATATTTATAGATTAGCTCAGTTCCTTCCTCTAGTTCTACAGTGTATTCCCAATCAGGCGTTACGGCACCGTTGCGGCTCATTTCCCAAGCACTGGTATTCCAGCCATTTAGGGTGCCGGGTATATTCACTTTTGCCGACAAAGGTGTGTAATCTGGTGCATGTACCTTAAAGGTGACCTGTACCATGACAATTTCCGGTGTTACACTTACCGTGTTCGAGTCCACATTATTTCCTGCTTGATCATAGACGCGAACTTGGTATTTATACATAGTACCATTTGCTACCTGATAATCACGGAAGGTAGTGGCACTGCCCTCCAGTGTTGAAAGAATTTGGCCGTCACGGTAAATGACCGTTTTAAATGGCTGATCCGGCTCAGTGAGTTTCCAGTTTAAATTAACCTGACCGGATTCCTTGACAGGAGTGTCTAACAAAACTTCCTTTGCAGGCGAAGTAGTATCAGACGTGCTTTGTTTATAGGATACTTCACCCGTCGTTGAGTAAACCCAATTTTTTCCTAAATCAGGACTAAAGGCCATTCTGTATTCATATGTGCCCGCTTCATACGCAGTGAAGCTTCCTTGAAACTCATTTGCTTGGTCGTCCTGGGATTGCCCATTATATTGGGCTTGATATGAAGCCCAAGTGGTTTGGCCCTTTAGTCTTACTTGAAGCTCCGTCGTGATTCCTTCTGCTGCACCCGATTCTGTCGCGCCTGCCAGGTAAAAGAGCGCTTTTACGTCAGATTTCTGCGCCAAATTCAACTCTCTATTTTCCAAAACAGTCAAGTCCTTAACACTGGCTTTACTTACATCATAATGGGGCACAAGCCCAGTTGTGGCTGAAGGTGCCGATTCGTTACCGTTTTTGTCCACGGCTGTTACTTTGAAATAATAGGTTCGACCATTATTCACACCAGAAATATTTACACTGGTATCCGCAGTTTCCTTCACTTTTGTCCATAATCCACCTGCAACAGTAGATTCATAGACATAGAATTTTGTGCCATTTCCTATCCAGCTTAGAGCAATCTCTTTAGAACCTGCTGTACCAGTTAATTCTTTAACAGATTCTGGTTTTTTTACTTCATTTACACTGATTAACATTCTTCCTGAATCAGCTGGCACTGTTAATGACAGTTTTCCGTCCTTCGTTTCAGCCGCATATTTCGAATCCAATTGATCCACAAAACGAAGGCCATTTCCCAATAGTGCTTTTGTATCGATTTCAACAGTTTGTGATGCAGTACCTCTGTTAACAATAACAAGGCCGGATTTTGACCCTTTTGTCCGGACGTAGGCTAACACATCATCCTTTGCGTAGACGTGGTGAAGATCGCCATTAGCGAAAAGATCAGCATTTTCCTTACGAATTTGACCTATCTTTTGGTAGTGTGCAATTAAATCTTTGTTTTCGTTCCCCCATGGATAGGTGCGGCGGTCATCTGGATCTTTGGATCCGGTTTGACCTGCTTCGTCGCCATAATAGATGGTCGGCGCTCCAGGGTAACCCATTTGAAGGATGGAAGCTAGCTTTAACCGTTTTACACCTTCAGTGTAATTGTATTTCGGATCTTGTTCTGCTCTGTTATACGTATCTGTGCCGTTGCCCAGAAGAAATATCGCCCGTGCCGTGTCATGGGAACCCATCAGGTTCATGAGGGCATAAAAAGCTTCCTTCGGATAGTCCTCTTGAACAGCCATTAACGCGTTTTGTGCATTAACGGCATTACCGTTCTTTAAGTAATCTAAAATGGCCCCGCGGAAACGGTAATTCATAACGGAATCATATTGATCACCTAAAAAGTACTTGGAGGCATCATCCCAAATTTCTCCCAGAATGAGAGGCTGTTCGCCTTCTTTAAGGGTCTTCCCGGCTCCAGTCATGGTTTTGGATTTCATTTGCTTGCGGAATTCCTGCCAGAATGAGCTGTCCACTTCATTGGCTACATCTAATCGCCAGCCTGAGGAACCTCGGTTAATCCATATTTTTCCTACAGAATCCTTTTCATACATTAAATAATTAGACAATGATGTGTTGTTCAGTTCACTTGGATGGTCGACCTTTGTGCCGTTAACGGATTCGAATACAGGGAGACTATCATAGCCCCACCAGCCTTCATACTTATAATGCTCTCCAGTTGAAACACCGTTTACTTTTTCATTGGGAACTTTTATGTTTTCTATTTTGAACCAGTTTTCAAAGCCATATGGGCTAAAGGTTTGCCCTTCTGCTATGAGTTGTTCCTTGGCCTTAGACTTAGCAGCCGTTTCGGACAATTTTTCTTTATTCATCAAATCGTAAATTCGGGACCAGTATTCATAAGCACCTACAGTTTTATATTTGTTATAGCGGTCAAAATAGATGGAATCATCGGATACATGATTGAAAACTCCGTCCAAAATTAGGTGCATGTTACGTTTTGATAATTCTTTGGCGAAATCCTCGAATTCTTTTTCGGAGCCAAACATAGGATCCATCTGTTTATAGTCTGTTGCATCATATTTATGGTTGGATGGTGCAATGGCGATTGGATTTAAATAAAGTGTATTGACTCCAAGAGATTGCAGATAATCAAGCTTTTCCTTGATACCCTCAATGTCTCCACCAAAGAAGTCGTTGCTAAACTCTCCATCTCCAGTATAGGAATCAGTGCCTTGTTCATATGGATTGTCAGGCAGGGAAGACCAGGAAGCCGGATGTTCAATCGGCTGGCTGCCGCGAGCTCCAACTTTGTCCTTGAGATGGTCATTTGCTTTGTTTCCGTTATAAAAGCGATCAGGAAAGATTTGATAGACAACTGCTTCCTTCATCCAATCCGGTGTTTGATAGCCCGGGTCGAAAACGGTCAATTGAAAGAGTCCTGCATTTTTATCTTCAGCTTTACCGGTGTGTCCTTCCTGTGTGTCTTCTCCGTATTCCGCTGTTGTATCCTGGTCCCCGACGATGAATTTATAGCCGTGAACTCCTTTGTTAGCCGGTGTAAAAGTGGCTTCCCAGAACTCAATGGCACCTTTGTCTTTTGTGTCAGCCCAGCCAACATTCTTCATAGAAAGAACTTTTGTTGTGCCTGTATTATAATTTTTTACATATAGACTGGCTCTGGTCAGGTCACCCTTTTTAGCTGATATCCGTAATGTGAACGGTTGTCCTGCAGGAATCGCTCCAAACGGTGAACGGTAAACTTGATCCCATGAATCATGATAAAGAGCATTTTTATCAACCAATCCATCAGCTCCAGTCGGTTTATAATCTGTAGAAACTTCTTTTGTTTGGTTGTTATAGAAAAATGTGATTGTGGTATCAGAAAGTACATTCAACTTTTCATTGGAGGCAGGGTATGACTCTGTCCATTCCTTACCCAATACAACTTTGTATTCGTAGTTTCCTCTTGGTACCTTTGTAGTAAAGGAATAGACGTTGTCAAAATGGGTGTCCTCCATCAACGCTGTTGAGTCTGATGGGCTCCATGCAGGCCCTGCTTGAATGGCAGGTTGAATGGTTCCCGCTAGACGTGGCTGTTTGTCTCCTGGCAAGGGTGTATAGTGGGTACTATCGGCAATGGCGTGGGTGTTGTCATTGTAGTAGAAGGTGACTTCTTTTTGTGTGGTCAGAGTTAGTTTTATGTTAGGCCCACCAGGCACTCCACCATCTCCGTAATTTTCGGACCAGGTTCCTCCAAGGGCTATTTTGTATTCATAATCACCAGCAGGCAATGTGCCAGAATAAGAATACAACCCATTTCCCTGGTAGATCATTTGTGTTTTAGCGGAAGCGGGATCCCAATCTTCTGAACTTCCTAACTCTGTCTGCAGGCTGCCAACAAGTACAATTTGCTTTGGTGCTGTTTCTGCAGCTTTTGCTGTTTGACTTATCGTAAGTCCAGAAAACAATTGAAGAATTAGCCCCACTGCGGTTACAAGTGACAGAAGTGCTTTGCGCTTTCTTTTCATGTAAAATCTCCTTCCTCTTACTCTATTAATTTAGAAATCGTTGGCATAAAATTGCACAAAAAAAAACATATGTAAGAGGCTTAAGGGACAAGTTTTATGTGCAACCGTTTGCGCAAACGTTTTCAAAATTTATTATATCTATTTCTTAACACAAATCAATAGGAAATCAGAATTAAAGTCTAAATTTTCTGAAATATATTTATGGAATAATTTTAATTTTACCTGCTCTCGGAAGGAATTATCACTTCTAAAAGCATTTTTTATATTATAATTCAAAATCGAAGTGTCTTTATTTTTAGCTGTATAACTGTTTGTATACCCTTTATAATAAAAATAGAATGTGCAACCGTTTTCGTAAATGCGGTTAAGAATAAAAATGGTAGATTATCATATACACATTGTTTCTAGCATTTAAAAAAAATGGCTAAGAAGCATCGAATAAGAGGTGAGCTAAAATGGCCGTTACCATTAAGGATGTGGCAAAGCTTGCAGATGTCGCACCATCAACTGTTTCAAGAGTAATTGCTAACCATTCACGAATTAGTGAAGCAACGAAACGAAAAGTTAAAAAAGCAATGGAACAACTAGGGTATCATCCTAACCAAAATGCTAGAAGTCTTGCAAGTCAATCAACACAAACAATAGGCCTTGTCATGCCAAGCTCGGGTGATGTGGTGTTTCAGAATCCTTTTTTTTCAATGGTGTTACAAGGAATCAGTGAAGGATCCCATAAAAATAAATATGCCATGTATTTAACGACTGGAAAATCAGACGTGGAAACATTTGAAGCAGTTATCCGCATGGTTCAAGGAAAACGAGTAGATGGTTTAATTCTTCTTAATTCCAAGGTGGAGGATAAACTCATCTCGTACTTAAGACGAAGGGATTTTCCTTTTGTAGTTATAGGAAAACCTTTTAAGGATGCGGAAGAAATCACACATGTTGATAATGATAATGTACGGGCAATGAGAGAAGCTACTGAATACTTAATAGACTATGGGCATCGAAAAATCGCTTTTATTGGAGGAAGTCTAGAACTAATGGTCACAGTTGACCGTTTGGATGGGTATAAGCAGGCTTTAAATAAGGCAAACATTCCTATTAAAAATGAATATATCCTTCATGGGGAATTCCTGCGCGAGGGCGGTCAAGATGCGGTGAGTGAGTTAATGGCTCTTGAACAACGCCCAACTTCGCTTGTAGTAGTTGACGACCTAATGGCACTAGGTGTACTAAGCACATTAGATGAACTAGGGGTCAAAGTTCCGGAAGAAATTTCTGTCGTTAGCTTTAATAACGTCCTCTTATCAGAAATGTCAAAACCACCACTAACCTCAATGGATATTAATATTTTTGATCTTGGATATCAAGCAACAAGGAGTTTAATTGAAAAAATCGAAAATAGGGCAGAACCAACCAAGCGCATAATCATTCCTCATAAATTGGTTGAACGTCAATCATGCAGTCACCAAGTTCCTTTACCATCAGATGATCAAAATGCAGATGAATTCGAGATAGTCTAGCAGGCTGATAGATAAAGCTAAAATAAAAATTACCCCGGTCTTATAATCAACCGGGGTAATTTTTTTTTTCATTAACTAGTAATGTAATGATTTTAAATTATTAAATTTTTCTGAAAAATATATTGAATTTATCTTCAGAATCTATTAGAGTGAAATTGTAAACGCTTACTGAAATCGATTACAGACCTAGAAAACATCTTTAATAAAGGAGGGAAAAGGGGGGATATTGTTTGGCAACGATTGCCGATGTTGCAAAAAGAGCAGGGCTTTCAAGGGCTACCGTCTCAAGGGTACTCAACAATCACCCAAATGTGACAGAAGATAAGAAAAGGTTAGTTCGCGAAGCAATGGATTTGTTAAATTATGTTCCAAATACAACTGCACAGAGACTGAGGAATCAAAAAACAGACACCATCGCCATATTAGTTCCGGTCCTTACAAATCCATTTTTTGCTTATCTGCTGGAAGCGATGGATATGGTAGCAACTAGGAACCATCTCCAGTTACTCATTTGCCAAACAAGATATAGCAAACAGAAAGAACTGGATTTTCTGGAGCTATTAAGAACAAAGCAAGTAGATGGTCTAATCTTAACTTCTTATGAAAACGAGTGGAAACAAATTGAGCCTTTTTCAGCATTCGCTCCAATGGTTTTATGCAATGAATATGAAAGAGATGCAAAGATTCCCATCATCCGGATGGATCAATTTGAGGCCAGCTACATTGGGACACGGCATTTGATTGAACAAGGCCATCACAGAATTGCATGTACCTGTGGCGATAAGAGCAACTTAGCTAAGGATAGACAAGCCGGATTCCGTAAAGCTCTAGCGGAATATGGACTTTTGGTTAAAGAGGAATGGATATTTTCAAATGTATTCGACATTGAGGACGGTAAAAGAGTATTAAGAACGCTTATGAATTTGAAAGAAGCACCTACTGCTGTTTTTACAGGCAGTGATCAGGTTGCAGCGGGAATGATTATGGCAGCAAAGGCACTGGGTAAAAAGGTGCCGGATGAGATCGCCATCATCGGTTTTGATGACCAGCCTATCGCCAAAGTGGTAGAACCCGCTCTCACAACGATTAGACAACCAATCGAAGATTTAGGAAAGACAGCAATGGAAGTAATAATTGATCTCATTGCTATTAAGAAAGAAGCCAATCACCAAGAGATTCTATTACCCTATGATTTGGTAATTAGAGATTCAACAATGTCAAAATTGAAATCGATTTCAAAATAGGGGGAAAAACCATGAAAAAGACAAATAAAGCCAAATTATTAGCTGTTTTTGCAACATTATCACTGGCGCTTTCTGCCTGCAGTTTCGATCAAACCAGTACAAAGGAAAAGCCAGCCGGTGACAAATCGAAAACAACAACCGAGCAAAAAGTTAAACTCGTCTATGCACGCGGGAAGGATGTAACAAAGGGAACTGACAAAATGGTAGAAGCATTTGAAGCAACCCATCCAAATATTGATGTAGAATTCCGGGAAATGCCTGCCGATACCGGGCAGCAGCACGATGCCTATATCACCGCTTTTAATGCGAAATCTTCTGATATTGATGTTATTGATATGGACGTCATTTGGCCTGCCGAATTTGCCCAGGCTGGCTATGTGCTTCCGCTTGACCGTTTCATTCAGCAGGATGGCGTTGATTTAAGTGAATATAACCAAGGTGCCTTGGGAGCAGCCCAGTTCAATGGCAAACAATGGGCCCTTCCCAAATTTGTTGATGCCGGGCTTCTTTACTATCGAAAAGATTTAGTAAAAGCAGAAGAAGTTCCAAAAACATGGGATGAGCTATTGGCACAGGCGAAGGCAAAGAAGGGACAGGGCAACACGAAATTTGGCTATGTGTTCCAATCGAAGCAGTATGAAGGTCTTGTGTGTAACGCTGTAGAATTTGTCGGTTCCTATGGCGGGGCTTTTATCGATAAAGATGGCAATGTAGCTATTAATAGTCCTGAAGCTATCAAGGGATTGAATAAAATGGTCGAAATTGCCAAGTCTGAGGTAGTTCCTGGCAACATCACAACCTTTACTGAAACTGAATCAGATCAAGCCTTCATTGAGGGCCAAACTGTATTCCTGCGCAACTGGCCATATGAATATGCTAGTGCAAATGACAAGGAAAAGTCCAAAATTGTAGGTCAAGTTGGGGTAGCACCACTACCTGCGGGTGACAAAGGATCTGCGGCAGCACTGGGCGGCTGGATGGCTGGTATCAACAAGTATTCCAAGCATCCAAAAGAAGCATGGGAATTTTTAAAGTTCATGGCGGGTGCTGAAGGTCAAAAGATTGATGCCATTTACGGCGGACACGCTCCAACGATTACAAAACTGTACGAAGACCAAGAGATTCTTAAAGCGAACCCAACTTTTGCTGATAAAGGCTTTGTTGATGGATTAAGTGCGGCAATTTCACGCCCGGTAGCTCCTAACTATCCTGAAATCTCTGAGATTATCCAAATTAACGTGTCAAAAGCGATTGCAGGAGAGCAAACTGTTGAACAAGCGGCTCAAAATATGGAAAAAGAAATGAAGGCTGTACTTAAGAAATAAAGTTTAAAAGACCAATGGTTAGCCTTCAGCTTGAAGGCTAATCCATTTTATCGCATTAAAAGGAGGGGGCAACGTGAAAAATACCGTTAATGTAGAGCTGGAAGATCATCAAAAACCGGTTATAAAGTCTTCTTTTACCCCGAAAAAGAAAAGAAAAAATTTTTTTACTGAAAAAACGGCAGGGTATTATCTTGTCGCACCTGCGATGATTTTAATTTTTCTCATTGCGATTTGGCCTGTGTTGCAATCCTTTTATTTCAGTTTGTTTGATTTAAAATTAAACGACCCCACTAAATCGGAAGTTCACTTAAGCTATAATCTCAACCTGGAGCATTATTTGAATAACTATCCGTTTTTGATCGGGGCGATTGATAATGAAATCAAGAATGAGAATGGAGCAGGGGAGCTTCAAGCAATAAAAGAAAAATTGCAAACACTTGATAAAAAGCTTCAAAGCAATTCCGAAATCAGCGCAAAATATGATTCAGTTAATGATAAATTAATGAATTTTAAACAGGTATACCCTGATGTCAGCATTGCCGAAATTGATCGAAGCTTGGCAAAAGAATATGAAAAAACGGCGAAAATAATAAATAACAAGATAAAGAATTTGTCCGTCAATGTTAAGTTTTCTCAAGAAAAGAAACTCACAGGTTTAGCTGCAGGATATGGAGATGCTCTCATTCAGCCCAACTTTATCGGCTTACAGCATTACAAAGATAATTTATCAACAAGCAGATTGTGGAAGGCGATTGGAAATACGACTACATTTACTATTATCTCCGTTTTAGTAGAGTTAGTTCTTGGACTAGCCATTGCCCTTTTAATTAATAAAGCTTTCGTCGGCCGGGGGGTTATCAGGGCAAGCATCCTGATTCCATGGGCTATTCCTACGGCTGTATCCGCCCTTATGTGGAAGTTTTTGTATGATGGTCAAAATGGAATTGTTGCCAAGCTATTTGAAGGTTTCGGGCTGGTTGACAACATGGAGAAACTGCTTGTAACCGATACAGGGGCAATGTTTTCAGTCATCTTTTCTGACGTTTGGAAAACCACTCCATATATGTCATTGCTGTTATTGGCCGGGCTTCAGACCATTCCTTCTTCACTCTATGAAGCAGCATCGATTGATGGGGCCGGAAAATTGAAACAATTTATGAAAATTACATTGCCGCTTTTAAAGTCAAGTATACTTGTTGCACTCCTGTTTAGAACGCTTGATGCATTCCGGGTCTTTGACTTAGTTTATGTTCTAACCGGCGGCGGGCCTGCCAACTCTACGGAAACCATTTCACTCCTCGCTTATAAAGTGATGTTCAATCAAACGAATTTTGGTGATGGTTCAGCTCTCTCTGTCATTGTGTTTATTTGCGTAGCGATCATATCAATGATTTATATCAAGTTTTTGGGCAGAGACCTGCTTAATGACAGATAGAGATTTAGTAAGGGAGGAAGTTTACCATGCAGAAAAAAGCAAGTCCATTCTTTTATGTGTTTCTCGTAGTGTTTGTATTTGTTGTCATGTTTCCATTCCTATGGATGCTGATTAGTTCGATCAAACCGGCTACAGAATTGTTTGGAGACAAGGCATTTACTCCATATACCTCACATCCTACATTGGAGAATTATATCTCAGTTTTTGTTGATCATCCGTTTTTGCAATATTTATGGAATAGTACAGTTGTTTCAACTATAACAACTGTGTATACCGTGGCCGTTGCATCGTTTGCTGCCTATGCCATTGCCAGACTTCAATTTAAAGGAAAAACATTCATTCTTGGAATTGTGTTATCTGTTTCCATGTTTCCGCAAATTGCGACGATCACACCTATTTTTATCTTCTTGAAGAATCTTGGGCTTACTAATTCCTATTTGGGATTGATTATACCCTATACAACGTTTACTTTACCGCTTTCCATTTGGATTTTGGTAACGTTTTTCCGTAAAATTCCTATGGATCTCGAAGAGGCGGCAAAAATAGACGGGGCATCCTTAATGCAAACTTACTGGAAAGTCATTATGCCGCTGGCAGTGCCGGGAATATTTACTACCGCTATCCTTGTCTTTATTGCATGTTGGAATGAGTTCTTTTTTGCCCTTACTCTCAATACAGATGAAAAGTATAAGACAGTACCGGTTGGGATTGCGATGTTCCAGGGGCAATTTACCATTCCGTGGGGGGAAATTGCAGCTGCAACAGTAGTTGTAAGTGTTCCTTTGGTAATCATGGTTCTAATTTTCCAGCGGAGGATTGTATCTGGTTTAACCTCAGGATCAGTAAAAGAGTAAAGGGTAGGGTAAGGCATTTCAAGCTGTTTGGGAATTCAAATGGTACTTGTTAACATAGGGAAAGATTGAAAGCATTCGCTGTGTTTAGAGCTCCGAATGCTATGTCTTTTTCTAGTAATATTAAAACCCTCACTTAATTCTAGTATTCTAACCGCCTGTAAGATCCTGGAGCAAGACCGTACTTCTTTTTAAATACTTTGTGAAAATATGGGTAGGTTCCGAAGCCGCAATCAACTGCAATCTGCTCGAGCGTCATAGTCGTATACTTCATTCGCTCGATTGCCGCAGATAAGCGGATTTCCTGCGCGTATTCCATTATCGTTTTCCCGATGCTGCTTTTGAATAAATGAACGGACCGGGAGACGCTGAGGCCTGCATGCCGAGCCACATCCTCCACTCTGATGGCGAGCGTGGCATGTTCTTCAATGTAGCGCATCATTCGTGTAACTGTATACGGGTGATGGAAGGAAGGGACTGTTTCGTTGACTGCTCTTTCCAGAGATAAACAGAGCGCTCGCAGCAAATAGCCTGAGAGCTCTTCATTTTGGCTGGAAGATGGACGACGCTTTTCAATCATGATATGGTGCCATAATGCTAACAGCTTTTCGTCAAGGTCGATACGGGAGACATCAGGCTTAACGGAACGGTTCCACCAATCATCCACCCAAGCTCCTTCGCAGACTAAGTGATAGTCCCCGCTGTTTTGCCCTGCTTTAACCAGCAGTTCATAGTGATCCCCTGGTTTAATTAGGAGAAGGTCGCCTTTCCGGAGTTCCATTTTTCTTCCTTTCACTACTACTTCGCAAAGACCTTCTGTTTGCAGACGGAAAAGGTAAGACGGATAACCTGATTTGTGTTGGGAATGATATCCATTTGTGTGATAAGAATAGCCGCAAAATAATATGTTTGTGGTCATTAGCTCCCTCCATACTAACAAAATAGCAAAATAGTACATGTTTTAATAATATCATCTATGTTTATTTGTCGATACACCCTTTAAGATGTAATCAAATAAGAAAGGTTTCAAGAAATGGGGGTTAAGGATGTTGAACATTTCAATTGCTGTACAAATGTTTACATTGCGGGAAGAAAGTGAAAAAGATTTTGCCGGCACTTTAAAAAAAGTGGCGGAGCTGGGCTTTGATGGGGTTGAATTTGCCGGGTATGGCGGATTGACTGTAATAGAAGTAAAAGCAATATTAGATGAGCTTGGTCTACTGGCAGCAGCGAGCCATGTGCCGCTTGAACAATTGGAGAACAACCTGTACCAAGTCATAGAAGACCAGAAAATATTAGGAAGCAACTATGTGGTCTGCCCTTACTTAATGCCAGACCGCCGCAGTAAAGAAGATTACAAAGAGCTTATTTCATTTTTAAATCATGCTGGTGAAATATGCTGCCGGGAAGGGATCTCCCTTTGCTATCATAATCATGATTTTGAACTAGAGCGGTTGTCGAATGGCAGAACATACCTTGAAGCAATATTTGATAAAACAAACTCCCATAATGTGATGGCAGAACTGGATGTGTATTGGCTGACAAAAGCGGGAGAAAAGCCAGTCGAGTGGATGGATCGTTACAAAAATCGAATACCTCTCATCCACCTAAAAGATATGACTACAGATGGAGAGCAATTTTTTGCGGAGCTAGGGACAGGTGGTGTCGATATTGAAGCCGTGCTTCAAAAGGGAGAAGATGCAGGTGTTCAGTGGTGGGTGGTTGAGCAGGATGTTAGCCGCCGTACGCCATTTGAGAGTATTGAAATCAGCATGAATTATTTAAAATCGTTTAAGAAATCTTTCTAGTTCAATATATTCCACCCCATAAGTCAATGTAAGCCGTTTCATTAAATCTCATTTTCTCTAAAATTATAAGTAAAGAAAATAAAAGGAGTGTTAGGTTATGTTGAAAGTAACAGTATGGAATGAAAACCGTCACGAACAAAAAAATCCGGTTGTAAGGGACATATACCCTAACGGAATCCATGGTACAATCGCTGAATTCCTTAAGTCAGAAGGTATCCAAGCAAAAACAGCAACCCTTGATGAGCCGGAGCACGGCTTAACGGATGAAGTTTTAGCCAACACGGATGTATTAGTCTGGTGGGGGCATCTCGCCCATGGCGAAGTAAAGGATGACATTGTCCAAAAGGTTCAGCAGCGTGTTCTTGACGGCATGGGGCTGATTGTCCTTCACTCTGGCCATTTTTCAAAAATCTTTAAGACATTAATGGGAACGAGCTGTGATTTGAAGTGGCGCGAAGCGGATGAAAAAGAACGCCTTTGGGTTGTGAGTCCAAGCCATCCGATTACAGAAGGAATCTCTGAATATATTGAATTAGAAAAAGAAGAAATGTACGGGGAGCATTTTGATATCCCGCAGCCTGATGAGCTTATTTTTACAAGCTGGTTTGAAGGCGGGGAAGTATTCCGCAGCGGCTGTACATACAAACGCGGAAATGGAAAAGTGTTTTATTTCAGACCTGGTCATGAAACATATCCTACCTATCATAACCCACAAATCCAGCGAGTTATTATCAATGCCGTGAAGTGGGCCAAGCCTGTTAAACGGGAACGTCCAGTCTACGGAAATGCAAAACCTTTAGAAGAAATTAAAGGAGGCAAATAAACATGGAAAAGCTAAGAGTTGGAGTTGTCGGATGCGGCAGTATTGCCCAGCACCGTCATTTACCTGAATATAAAGCTAATAAAAATGTAGAGCTTGTGGCCGTTTGTGATATTAATGAAGAGCGAGCAAAGGAAGTAGCTGAAAAATTCGGAGCGTTTGCCTACACAAGCTATGAAGAGTTATTAAACAGCGGTTTGGTCGACGCAGTCAGCGTTTGTACGCCAAATTATCTTCATGCCCCAATTTCGATTGCAGCGTTAGAAGCAGGTATTCATGTTTTATGTGAAAAACCAATGGCAACCTCGAAACAGGAAGCAGAGGCAATGATCGCCGCAGCTGATAAAAGCGGCAAAAAGTTAATGATTGCCCATAATCAGCGCTTCGTACCTTCTCATGAAAAAGCACGCCAGTTAATTGCCAGCGGCGAAGTAGGCAAAATCTACAGCTTCCGTACTGCTTTCGGTCATGGCGGTCCGGAAGGCTGGAGTGTGGAAGGAAAAGATGGCTGGTTTTTCCAAAAAGAAAAAGCATTCGTGGGAGCAATGGGTGATTTAGGTGTCCATAAAACAGATTTACTACGCTATGTATTAGGGGAAGAAATCGTTGAGGTCGGTTCGTTTGTAGAAACTAGTGCCAAGGATTTCGCGGATGTTGATGATAATGCGGTTTGTGTTTTAAAAACAGAAAGCGGGATTATTGGTACCCTTGCGGCAAGCTGGGCGTACGTAAGCAAAGAAGATAATTCTACTATTATATATGGAGAAAAGGCGATTCTTCGGTTAGAGGACGATCCTGTTCATTCACTTGTTGTTCAATATGCCAACGGAGAAGTAGTTAAATATGAGCTTGGAAAAATCCAATCGAATGAAGAGGGCGGGCAACAAAATTCTCATGTGATTGAAAAGTTTGTGGATACTGTCCTTCATGATCAAGAACCGCCTGTACCAGGTGTAGAAGGCATGAAATCACTAGAGGTAATTTTAGCTGCACTAGAATCTAATGAAACAAAGCAAATTGTGAGAGTGACAAAGCGATGAAAAAACTTCGTATTGGAATAATCGGGGTAGGCGGGATCGCACAGGACCGCCATATTCCGGCTTTTCTAGAGTTGAGTGACATTTGTGAAATTACTGCTTTAAGTGATGTAAATGGCGGACGGGCTCGCGAAGTCGCTGAAAAATATCATATTCCGCACGTATTTGAGGATTATCATCAGCTATTTACCGAAGTGGATGCGGTTTGTATCTGTACGCCAAATAAATTTCATGCTGAGATTACCATTGCCGCCCTTGAGGCCGGAGTTCATGTTCTTTGTGAGAAGCCGATGGCTCTAAATGCAGAAGAGTGCAAGGGAATGATTGCCGCTTCTCAAAAAGCAGGAAAAGTCCTCGCAATTGCTTATCATTACCGTTTTATGAAGGAAGCCCAAGCAGCAAAAAAAGCGATGAGCGAAGTCGGGACCCCACTGGTGGCAAGAGTCCAAGCTCTAAGGCGCCGTAAAGTACCAGGCTGGGGTGTTTTTACCAATAAAGACCTTCAAGGCGGCGGAAGCCTCATCGATTTTGGCTGCCATCTCCTTGATTTAGCGCTATGGCTAATGGGGAATCCAAAGGAAATTACGGTGTCTGGCTCCACATATAACGCGTTAAGTAAAATACCGAATCAAGTGAACCAATGGGGTACGTTTGATCATGAAACCTTTAATGTTGATGACCATGTCACTGCCTATATTAAATTTGAAAATGGGGCATCGATGCTGTTTGAAACGTCATGGGCTGCGAATATCAAGGACGACCAAGCGAATGTCAATATCTCAGGAGTAGACGGTGGTCTGAACGTCTTCCCGTTTGAGCTTTACACAACAAAGAACGGAATGCTGTTAAACAGTGAGGCCGCTTGGCTCTCAGGTGAGGAAAATCCGGGTGTGCCGCAGGCGAAGAATTTTATCGATGCTTGTCTAGGTGTGGATGAACTGGTGGTAAAGCCGGAGGAAGCACTTCAAGTCTCACAAATTATTGATAGAATCTATGAGAGTGGGGGAAATTCATTATGAAACTAGGTGTTTTTACCGTTTTATTTGCGGATAAATCCTTTGAAGATATGTTGGATACTGTAAAAGAAGCAGGGCTTCAAGCAGTTGAAATTGGAACTGGCTGCTACCCTGGGAATAGCCATTGTGATTTAGATGCATTATTAGAAAGTGAAGAAGCCCGCAAAGAGTACATTCAGAAGGTAGAGAATCGTGGACTCACTATTAGCGCATTTAGCTGTCATGGCAATCCGATTTCACCTGAAAAGGAATTTGCCGCCCAGTCACATGAGACACTTTTGAAAACTATTAAGCTTGCCTCGCTGTTGGGTGTGCCGGTGGTCAACTGTTTTTCAGGAACAGCGGGCGATCATGAAGGAGCAAAATATCCTAACTGGCCGGTTACACCTTGGCCTAACGAATATGGTGACGTGTTAAAGTGGCAATGGGAAGAAAAACTGATTCCTTACTGGAAAGAGGTTGGAGCATATGCCAAGGAGCATAATGTGAAAATTGGACTTGAGCTTCATGGCGGCTTTTTAGTTCATACACCTTATACGTTGTTGAAATTACGCGAGGAAACCTGTGATGCTATAGGTGCCAATTTAGATCCAAGCCATTTATGGTGGCAAGGAATTGACCCAGTCGCGGCAATCAAAATTTTGGCCAAAGAAGGAGCGATTCACCATTTCCATGCGAAAGACACATACATTGATCAAGAAAACGTGAATATGTATGGATTAACAGATATGCAGCCATATGGGGAAGTGCGGACGCGTGCCTGGACCTTCCGTTCGGTTGGCTGCGGTCACAGTTTAAAGGAATGGTCTGATATGATGAGTGCACTTCGTACTTATGGTTATGATTATGTGGTCAGCATCGAACATGAAGACCCGATTATGTCCATTGATGAGGGCTTTAGACGAGCTGTAAATAATTTAAAGACTGTTTTAATTGAAGAACCTGTTGCACAAATGTGGTGGGTGTAGCGGGATTTTTGCGATTCGCTGATAAATTGGCTAAATTCGCCGATAAAATGAAAAATTCGCTGATAAATCGGTTAAATTCGCTGATAAACCCTAAAAATTCGCCGATAAAAATTTTTACTACTAAAATAAGTATCAAAAAGTAATAGTTTTTGAAGCAAACAGCTTAATTTTTCAAAAAAAGAGGTGCCAAATGAACAAAAAATGGTGGAAAGAAGCTGTCGCCTATCAAGTTTATCCTCGTAGCTTTATGGATAGCAATGGCGACGGAATTGGAGACCTTAAAGGAGTCACCTCCAAACTGGATTATCTCAAAGAATTGGGAATTGACGTCATTTGGTTGTCACCGATGTACAAATCACCGAACGATGATAATGGCTACGATATTTCCGATTACCAGGATATTATGGATGAATTCGGAACAATGGCAGATTTTGATGAGCTCCTCGAAGGAGTTCATCAGAGGGGGATGAAGCTTATTCTCGACCTCGTCATAAATCATACTAGTGATGAGCATCCTTGGTTTATTGAATCCCGCTCTTCAAAAGACAATCCAAAGCGTGATTGGTACATTTGGCGGGATGGAAAAGACGGAAAAGAACCAAATAACTGGGAATCAATCTTTAGCGGTCCCGCTTGGAAATATGATGAAGAAACCAATCAATATTTCATGCATATCTTCTCAGCGCGCCAGCCTGATTTAAACTGGGAAAACTCAGACGTAAGAAACGCACTCCATAACATGGTCAATTGGTGGTTGGACAAAGGAATTGACGGTTTCCGTGTTGATGCGATTTCGCATATTAAAAAGGAACCAGGATTCCCAGACATGCCAAACCCGAAAAAATTAGATTACGTTCCTTGCTTCGACTATATGATGAATGTTGATGGAATTGATGAATTCCTCACAGAACTATCCGAAAAAACAATCAATAACTATGACATCATGACAGTCGGAGAAGCTAACGGTGTCGGGCTTGATGATGCAGACAAGTGGGTCGGCGAAGAAAACGGCTATTTCAATATGATTTTTCAATTTGAATTTCTAGACCTTTGGGATAAAGATACAGACGGTTCCATCGACGTTCGTAAATTGAAAAAGGTGTTAACAAAATGGCAAAAAGGCCTGGAGGGCAGAGGCTGGAATGCATTGTTTATTGAAAACCATGATCAGCCGCGCCGTGTATCAAGCTGGGGAAATGACCAAGAATTTTGGAAAGAAAGTGCGAAAATGCTGGGTGCTCTCTATTTCTTAATGAAGGGCACACCGTTTATATATCAAGGCCAGGAAATTGGCATGACGAATGTCCAATTCCCTTCAATTGAAGATTATAATGATGTCGGCATGATTAATTACTATAAGATTGAAACAGCAAAAGGCCGTTCCCATGATGAAGTCATGAAGGTGATCTGGGAAAAAGGCCGTGATAATTCCCGTACCCCGATGCAGTGGAGTTCTGGAAACATGGGCGGATTTACGGCCGGAGATCAAACATGGCTTGGCGTAAATCCAAATTACAAGGAAATTAACGTTGCGGCACAGTTAGAAGACCCAGACTCCATTCTTTCTTTTTATAAAAAACTAATCTGCTTAAGAAAAGAAAATCCGCTTTTTGTTTACGGCACCTATGAATTATTGCTGGCAAACCATCCGAAACTGTTTGTCTATAAGCGTCAATTAGGAAGCCAGAAGGCGATTGTCATTAATAATTTCAGTAAAAAAGAAACAAGGTTTAAATTACCTTCTAATGTGTCCTATTCTGCTTCTGAACTGATCCTAAATAATTATGATGTAACGGGACAGAAATTACGGAAAGAATTCACATTAAAGCCTTATGAAACAAGGGTATACTTATTAAAATAAAAAAATGAGCCATATCGGCTCATTTTTTTAATATAAAGGATATTTGTGTATACTAGAAGAAAAATAGCAAATTAATGAGGAGATTCAATGACTAAAACCATTGCCGATATAGCCAAAATTGCTGGTGTTGCAAAGAGTACTGTTTCCCGCTATTTAAATGGAGGCTCTGTCAGCGACGCGACCAAAAAGAAAATTGAACTGGTCATAAATGAAACTGGTTATATACCGAACACGTTTGCTCAAAGTTTAAAAGCGAAAAAAACAAATATCATTGGAACAATCGTCCCGAGGCTTGACTCGTATGCTGCTTCCAATACGTTGATTGGCATCGATGAACATTTAAGGGAACAAGGCTTTCAAATGTTGATTGCGAATACCAATCAAGATTTAGAAAGAGAGATTGAAAGTATTTATAGTTTCGAGCGGCAGAAGATTGCTGGGATTATTCTGCTTGCCACCGTCATTACTGAAGCCCATTTGGAGGCGTTTGCCAGTGTTCAAATTCCTGTGATTCTAGTAGGCCAGCAAGATGAACATACCTACAGCCTTATTCATGATGATTTTTCCGCCGGGTACGATTTGGCTGCTTATATTTTAAATAAAGGACATCGAAAAATAGCCTATTTGGGAGTAACGGAAGCAGATATATCCGTTGGTGTTAAACGCAAACAAGGGTTTACAGCTGCGATTGAGAACCATCCAGATTGTGAAGTTCATTATTATGAGACCGGCTTTAAAATTAAGGATGCAATGAGAGAAGCTTTAAAAATAATAAGCGAATGCAAACCAACGATCTTGTTTTGTGCCACAGACAATATTGCGCTGGGAGCATTAAAGGCAGCCTATTTAAAAGGATTGAAAGTGCCGCAAGACCTTTCCATTGTGGGTTTCGGGGGGTATGAAATCACCGAAGTCATTCACCCGGCATTAACCACTGCCAAGTTTTATTATAAAGAAGCGGGGCAATTGGCGGCACAAAATATTGTCAGGCTGGTGAACGGGGAACAAGTGGAAAAATTGACTAAATCAAAATATGAAATTATTGAACGAGAAAGCGTTGACAAACTAAATTGAACTGAACTATAATACTCTTAAGAAACCGGTTCCAATCACTCGGTTTTCTTTTTAGAATAAAATGGAACCGGTTCCTAAACGACGTTAGTGAAATCATTTATTTTTTTAAGTAAATTTGGAACCGGTTCCTAAAGGAACCTATAAAAAAGGAGGAGATGGGTATGGATTTAAAAAAGGAAGCAAGTGAGATTCTTGAGGCGCTGGGCGGAAAAGCGAATGTATCAGCAGCTGCGCACTGTGCAACCCGTTTAAGATTAGTACTGCATGACGAAGAGGCTGTCGATCAAGTCAAACTGGACAAAATGGACATCGTAAAAGGAACTTTTTCAACTGGCGGCCAGTATCAAATTATTATTGGAGCTGGAACAGTCAATAAAGTTTACAAAGAATTTGCTGATTTAACAGGTCTGACGGAAATGTCGACAAAAGAAGTGAAAGAGGCGGGAGCGAAAAAATTAAACCCGCTTCAGCAATTTGTTAAAATGCTTTCTGATATCTTTGTTCCGATTATCCCGGCCATTGTTGCCGGCGGTCTCTTAATGGGGCTTAACAATGTTCTGACTGCTTCGGACTTATTTATAGATGGAAAATCCCTGATTCAAGCCTATCCGCAAATGGCGGATTTAGCTGCACTTATTAACACGTTTGCCAATGCAGCCTTCGTTTTCCTCCCAGTTTTAATCGGTTTTTCAGCCACCCAGCGGTTTGGTGGAAATCCCTATCTTGGTGCGGCATTGGGGATGCTGATGGTTCACCCGGATTTATTGAATGGATGGGGATATGGTGCTGCGTTAGCAGAGGGGAAAATCCCAGTCTGGAAAATCTTTGGGTTTGAAATTCAAAAGGTAGGATATCAGGGAACGGTTCTTCCTGTCTTAGCTGCTTCTTATATTTTAGCCAAAACAGAAACCTTCTTAAGAAAGCGTGTACCATCGGCTTTGGACAATTTAATTACACCGCTATTGGCAATTTTTATTACTGGGGTATTGACCTTTACTTTAGTTGGACCAGTGATGCGGTCCGCAGGTAATTTCCTGACAGATGGATTAGTTTGGATGTACGATACAACAGGTTTCATAGGCGGAGCCATTTTCGGACTAGTTTATGCACCAATTGTTATTACAGGTATGCACCATAGCTTTATTGCCGTTGAAACACAATTATTGGCGGATATTGCTAAAACAGGAGGATCATTCATCTTTCCGATTGCAGCGATGTCAAACGTAGCCCAGGGTGCTGCAACCATTGCCGTACTGCTAAAGACGAAAGACAGCAAAATTAAAGGGGTAGCATCTGCTGCCGGTATTTCCGCATTATTGGGGATAACCGAGCCTGCGATGTTTGGTGTGAACTTAAAACTAAGGTACCCATTTATTGGAGCGATAGCAGGTTCTGCTGCAGGGTCAGCGTTTATTTCATTATTTAAAGTGAAAGCCATTGCCCTTGGTGCGGCTGGTTTTCCTGGAATAATCTCGATAAAGCCAGGCAGCATCACGTTTTATATTTTAGGAATGGCCATTTCCTTTACAATTGCTTTTTTCACAACAATGGTATTGGCAAAGAGAAATGCTTCGAAACAAGCCAAGGAAACTTCACAGACTGCGGCATAATAAAATGAAGCAAAGGATGGAGAATCGAGGAGGATTCTCCTCTCTTTGTTGTAAAGAGAGGTTGCATCAATGAATTGGACAAAAGAACAGAGATATAAACGATTAGATGAAGCAGGGGAAAAGGAAATACAAGAACTTTCAATAAGGGTTAATGAATGTCCATGGCGCCAGAAATTCCATATCCAGCCTGTTACGGGACTATTAAATGACCCTAACGGTTTTTCTTTTTATGAAGGGGAATATCATTTGTTTTATCAGTGGTTCCCGTTAGGACCAATACATGGCTTAAAATATTGGTATCATACGAAATCCAAAGATCTTGTTCATTGGGAAAACGCCGGAATTGCCATCGAACCACATGATTATTTTGACAGCCATGGCGCCTATTCGGGAAGCGCCATCGAGCATAATGGAAACCTTTATTTAATGTACACCGGAAATACCCGTGATGAAAATTGGGTCAGGAATCCGTATCAATGTATCGCTATCATGAATCCAAGCGGAAAGATTACAAAAATGAATAAGCCGGTAATTTCAAAGATCCCAACAGGGTATACTGAGCATTTTCGTGATCCTAAGGTTTGGAAATCGGGAGAAAGCTTTTACGCGATTATCGGTGCACAGCGTTCTGATGAGACGGGCTGTGTCTTACTGTATAGCTCACCAAACATGATAGACTGGAAATTTGAAGGGGAAATCATGACAGACATGCGGCATTTCGGCTATATGTGGGAATGTCCCGATTATTTTGAACTGAACAATAAGGGCATATTAATTTTCTCCCCACAGGGCATTCCTCCTAAGGAAGATGAATTTCAAAATATTTATCAATCCGGCTATATCATTGGCGATAATCTAGATGTTGCGGAAAGAAATTTTGTACATGGCAGCTTTACTGAGCTGGACCGTGGATTTGATTTTTATGCTCCACAAACGATGCTTGATCCAAACGGGCGAAGAATTTTGTCAGGATGGATGGGGCTTCCGGAGATTGATTATCCGACTGATCAATACGGGTGGGCCCATTGTTTGACACTTCCGAGAGAAGTCACAATAAGAGACAATAAATTAGTTCAAACCCCTGTATGTGAGCTAAAAAAGCTTCGAGGTGAAGAAATTACTGTTGAAACCATCATTACAAACGGCAGTCAGGAGATTGATGGGTTTCATGGAGAAACCTATGAGTTAATTGCCGAATTTACTGAAGCTGAAGCTGATGAGTTTGGAATGGAGCTTCGAGTTGGAGAACAAGAAAAAACCATCATTAAATACGAAAACGCCACTAAAAAAATTGTTTTGGATCGTACCTTTTCCGGTCAGCCATTTGCCGAAAAATTTGGTACGATAAGAAAGTGTCATTTAGAAGCAGAAAAAATAAAATTTCATGTTTTTGTTGATGTTTCTTCTGTCGAAATCTTTATTAACGATGGAGAAGAAGTGTTTACATCCAGAATATTTCCGAAGAAAGAAAGTACTGGCATTCGATTTTTTGCCAAGGATGGGCAAGTCCATCTGAATGCGGTGAAATGGGCAGTTTCGTAGGACAGTATTTAAAAAGAGAGGTAATTGAGTTGGGGAAATTATTTGCAATTGGCGAGGTATTAATTGATTTTGTCCCGCTGCGAAAAGGGGTCAATCTCAAGGATGTCATTTCGTTTGAACGCGCCCCGGGAGGTGCACCGGCCAATGTGGCTGCGGCAGTGGCAAAATACGGAGGAACATCAGCGATGATTACGAAGCTGGGATTGGATGCTTTCGGTGATTTTCTGATTGAACAGCTGCAAGAGGCAGGTGTTGAAACGGATAAAATTTTCCGCACGAAGGAAGCGAATACTGGCCTTGCCTTTGTGTCATTAAAGAATAATGGAGAAAGGGATTTTTCATTTTATCGGAACCCATCATCCGATCTGTTATTAAAGGAAGAAGAAATTAATCCTTCCTGGTTTAGTGCGGGGGACATTCTTCATTTTTGTTCTGTGGATTTGGTTGAAAGTCCGATGAAACAAGCACATAAAAAAGCGATCCAGGCAGTAGTGGACAATGATGGAATTGTCAGCTTTGATCCTAATGTAAGGCTGCCATTATGGGAAAGCCCGGAAGCATGCCAAAAAGCAATCCGCGAATTTCTTCCGCTTGCCCATATTGTAAAAATTTCAGATGAGGAACTTGAATTTATTACGGGGAAAACGGATATCGATAAGGCCGTCCAATCCCTATTCACCGGCAATGTAAAAGCGGTCGTTTATACAAAAGGAGCTTTAGGTGCCGATCTTTATGTAAATGGCAAAAAGTATGAATCAAGGGGCTTTGCTGTTGAAGTTCAGGACACAACCGGTGCGGGAGATGCCTTTATTGGAGGCTTTCTTTATAAGCTTTTGGAAATGAAGGCAGATCAGGGCAGCCTGGAGGATAAATTACAGACAAACAGCAAGGAAATACTCGCCTTTTCTAATGGAAGCGGGGCATTGACCACAACAGGAAAAGGAGCCATCTCATCGCTGCCTGCAAAAGAACAAATATTGGAATACATTGATTAATAGATAAGAATTATATTAATAATAAAAGAGACGGCTCGGAGCGAATCGTCTCTTTCATTATGTTAGCGGACTAAAAAATATCATATTCATACACTCTCATGAATGATGTGATTCAGGGTAGGAAAATGATGTAACCGCTTCCAATTAATCAAAAATTGATTTATTATGTAAAAAGATTTTTGTTATTTTATAGATAGAAATATATCATATATTAGGTGAATTATAGGGTGGAAAAAGGAGAAACCATGTGAGAACCAAATTTTTTGAATATAATGTTAATTGGGTCCTAACCTTTTGCCTGCTTGTTTTATCAGAATTATTAGATGTTGTCATTTCAATATTTTTTCCATCTATAACATTCTTAAAGTATGCATCCATCGTTATTCTGTTTGGAAGTCTACCTTTCATGATGGAAAGTTCCAGGAGAAAAGATGAGGAACTCAGACAAAATAAACTAAAATTAAAAAATATATTTGATACACTGGATGTGGCGATTTGGTCACATGATTTAAAATCAGATACACTTTTAATTACTCCAGGGATTGAAAAATTGTACGGGTATTCCTATACCGATTTCTATAATGATTTAAACCTTTGGAAAAAAGTAATCTACCCAGAGGATTTACATGTTTTATCAGAAAGAGAAAAAAAGGTTGCCGCAGGTGAGACAGTTACCAGTGAATATCGGATTATCCGTCCTGACGGTGAAGTACGCTGGATTCAGGATAGGGGGTTTCCAACATTAGATAGTAAAGGGAATTTTGTCGATTTTAATAGTGTATTATTTGACATCACAGACAGAAAAGAAACTGAAGGCCGGTATCGTAGTTTAGTAGAAATGTCACCTGACATTATTTCAGTTGTTAGCCGATTTAAGATCGAATATATTAACGAAGCAGGCTGTAAGCTAGTTGGCGCCAGCAGTCCAGATGAATTAATTGGTAAATCGCCTTTTAAGTTTGTCCCTCAAGACATAATCGAAAGGTTTTCCAATAAATCAGGAAACACTGGTAACCGTGATCAAGAGAGAATTAGACTTGAATTTCAAGTAAAACGGCTCGATGGCGAGACGATTGATGTGGAAATGGCTACAACTCCAATTCTCTATGAAGGCAGATTTGCTGTTCAGGTTGTAGGCAGGGATATCACTGAGCGAAAGAAAGCAGATAAAACTATTAAGACGATGGCCTATTTTGATACATTAACAGGACTGCCAAATCGAAATCGGTTTAGACAACAGTTGAATAAAGTCTTAAAACAACAAGGGGAAAAAATGCTGGCGGTATTGTTCCTTGATTTAGACCGCTTTAAGATCATTAATGATACAAAAGGACATACCATTGGAGATGTCATTCTGCAAAAGGTCTCGGGCAAATTGGAAACAGCGGTTGAAAGCGAAGGTTTTGTTTCGAGGCAGGGCGGCGATGAGTTTATTATTTTACTAGAGGATATCAATAGGGAGAAGGCCTCAGAGATAGCAGGGCGGATTCTGAATGAATTTTCCGAGGCATTAGAGGTAAATAACCAAGAATTTTTTGTTACTCCTAGTATCGGCATTAGCATTTATCCTGATGACGGAACAGATGAGGAAACACTCATAAAAAATGCTGATATCGCCATGTACAAAGCGAAAGAGCGCGGAAAGAATACCTTTCAATTTTATTCCTCTCAATTAAACGGGATCTCGATTCGAAAAATGGAGCTGGAAAATGGATTGCGGAAAGCATTGGAGCATGATCAATTGCAGCTTTTTTATCAGCCACAGCTGTCCCTGACGACAGGAGAAATTGTTGGAATCGAAGCATTGCTCCGCTGGCACCATCCTGAACATGGGTTTATTTCGCCTTCTGAATTTATTCCACTGGCGGAGGAAACAGGATTGATTGTTCCGATTGGTAAATGGGTGTTAAAAGAAGCGTGTAAGCAAAGAAAAATGTGGGAGATTGCCGGGCTGCGTGATTTTCCAATAGCGGTCAATGTCTCCGTAAGGCAGTTTGAAGATGATCATCTCATTGAATTTATTTCAACTTTATTAGATGACGTTGGTCTGAAGGTCAGCCAGCTGGAGCTTGAAATTACCGAAAGTATCATGCAAAACCTGGACAATTCTACGATTATATTAAACCACTTGAAAGAACTTGGAGTCTTGTTATCCATTGATGATTTTGGAACGGGTTACTCTTCGCTTAGTTATTTGAAACATCTTCCAATTGATAAAATCAAGATCGATAAATCCTTTGTCGATGATATTCTTTATCATTCCAATCAAGGAATGATGGTAAAAACGATTATTGATATGGGCTTAAATTTGAACTTTACCGTTATTGCGGAGGGAATTGAAAACGAAGAACAGGTATCTTTTTTAAAGAATAATGCCTGTGATATTGGCCAGGGATATTTATTTAGTAAGCCTTTACCTGCAGACCAACTCGGACAGTTTCTTTTCCGAAAGGATGAAAAAAGTGGTATCCCAATTTAATTGGGATACCACTTTTTTTGAAATTCTCTAAACAGTTACATGTACTTTCCTGAACCGTTCCCAAGGTTTCAGCAGCCAGCGTCTTAAAGCGAAACAGCCCCTGAGCCATTCATCTGCACCCTGGGCTAGCCAAATTCCTAAAAGGCCCAGCCCATAATGAACTCCTAGTATATAACTTAGGGAGACTGCTATTCCCCACATGGAAATGATTCCAATTATCACAGGAAAACGAACATCGCCCGCGGATTTAAGTGAATTCATTAAAACGATATTCATCGCCCGGCCAGGTTCCACAAACGCGATCGCCCATAACACTGGGAGGCCAATGGCAATGATACTTGGATCTTGTGTAAAAGTCTTTAAAATCGGCGAGCCAATCAATGCTATGATCAATGAAGTAACAGTTGATGCAGCCATCGCAACTTTTAACGTACGTATACCGCGGCGAAGAGCCTTGTCGAACTGTTTGCCGCCGATGTAACGTGCAACCAGAAGTTGTGTACCTTGAGCAATTGCGAGCGTGAATAAAAAGCAAACCATATTAATATTTAAAATATAGACTCTCGCTGCCAGGGAGGCTGTTCCCATTGAAACGACAAAGCTGGTTATAACCAGCTGTGATAATTGGTAGGAAAGATTTTCTCCAGCCGACGGAATGCCGATGGAAAGCAGCTCTTTAATATCCTCTTTTTTTGTTTTGAAAATATCACTAATTTCCAGCTTAAGTGAAAGCCGATTATAGACGAGGTAGATCAGTGCAGCGACTGCGTAGGCCCGGGCTGCCACCATGGCCCATGAAACACCCGTTACACCTGTAACCGGAATTCCGAATAACCCAGAAAGAGCAATGATATTCCCGGCAATACTGATTAAGTCCATTACTACTGTTACAACCATTGATTCTTTGGTGTAGCCATGGCTGCGAAGGACGGCGCTTAAAGCAAGTGAGATCGATTCGAAAAAGAGGGAGATTCCGCAAATTCGAACAAACGTCAGACCGTAGCTATACACTTTGCCGTGGATGTCAAATAAACTTAATAGGTGTCCACCAAAGAAAAAAATGATAATCGCTATTGTAATGCCAAACCAAAAGTTCAGCCCAAAAACGGAGCGGGATAACTGACGTGCGTTTTTCAGCCGTCCTGCGCCGAGGTTTTGGCTGATTAGAACGGTGGCACCAATTGATGTAACGGTGAAAACTAAAATAAATATGTTCAAAAGCTGGTTTGCAACCCCTACACCAGCGGCAGCATTGTCCGAGTAATGGCTTAACATTAACGTCGCGATAATTCCCATGCCCATATGGAGAGCAAGCTCGATGAACAATGGCCAAGAAATACTAAAAAGGGACTGTTCTTGAAATTTGTTGTTGTTTTCCTTCAAAGATGTTGCTCCTTTTTTCTATTAAATTATTAAAATATAAATTTCATTTTACACCTTGGGCTTCACTTATAAAGTAAGAATTTTTTATTTGGCTCTTTTAAAACTGGTAGTTGATTTGCGCTTCATTCGCGTGCGGTTCGAGGGCGTGCAGGACATTGAATTGCATCCTCGAATCCGCCCACGCACGAAGGAAATTCGATAGCATTTTCGAGGAGTCTTCGCGTCTTCCGCTCCAATCAACAGTGTTAAAAAGCAACAATGGAATTTAACATCGCCTTTTATTTTAATGCTTCTATGCTAATATGTTGAAATTTAGATACTTGAAATAATCCCCCGTCAGTCAGCTTTAATTCCGGAATCACTGGCAGAGCGAGGAAAGATAAGGTCAAAAATGGATTAAAGTGATGGTGCGCTCCTATTTCCTTTAAGGCTTGATTGGTGCTGAATAATCCTGAATTTACTTCTTGGTAGGAACCTTCTGACATCAAGCCGGCAATTGGCAGCTTTAGCTTGGATAGTACTTGACCCTCTTTAATGACGACAAGTCCACCCTGCATTTCCTTTATTACTTGAGCGGCGAGAAGCATATCCTGATCATTGGTTCCGGCAATGATGAGATTGTGGGAATCATGGGCAATGGTCGTGGCTATCGCCCCTGTTTTTAACCCCAAGCCCTTAACAATTCCCAGCCCGATGTTCTTGGTCAGATGGTGCCGTTCAATGACAGCCAGCCTTAATTGGTCATTCTTTATCGATGGTTGAAAAAGCCCAGCATCGTCCAGGTCGACTTCCTCAATTAGATGGTTTGTAATCAGGCTATTTGGGATAATTCCAATAATATTTGCCTTTTTCGTTTTTAAGGGAATTTGGAATTGGTCTTTTGTTAATTCCTGAAAATTAACGGTACACTTAAGTAAATCTGGCGCATTATTATTTCTTATTTCTGGGAAATTAATCAATTTTCCATCTTTAACAACGGCCGTTCCACTTTTAAAAACCTGGGTGATTTTGACGCTTTCCAGGTCGTCCATGATTAAAAAATCAGCTTTATACCCCGGGGCAATGGCACCGCGTTCCTCAAGGCCAAAGCATTCAGCTGCATTGATGGTGGCCATTTGGATAGCCGTAATAGGATGGATACCTGCCCCAATTGCAAGTCGCACATTATGATCAATACTTCCTTCATCCAATAGATCGTCTAAATGCTTATCATCGGTGACGAATAAGCAGCGCCTGGAATTCCGGTTAGTTATGACGCCGATGAGCTGCCCAAGATCCTTGGCAACGGTGCCTTCCCGAATCATCAAATACATTCCTATTCTTAACCGTTCTTTCGCTTCTTCTAGCGTGGTGCATTCATGGTCAGTGCGGATACCTGATGCCATATAGACATTCAAGTCCTTTGGGGTTAAGCCCGCTGCATGGCCATCAATTTTTTTTTCGTTATTTCTTGTTTCAATTAGTTTTTCCATCATAGAATTTTCTGCATTAAGGACTGCCGGGAAATTCATTACTTCCGCCAAGCCCAGGACTCTAGGATGTTGATAAAATGGTTTGAGGTCTTCCATTTGAAGAATAGCACCTGCATGTTCAAAACTCGTTGCCGGAACGCAGGATGGCAGCATAATGAAAAAATCAAACGGAAGCTGTTCTGTAGAGTCTAGTATGTATTGAATGCCGTCCACACCCGAGACATTGGCGATTTCATGCGGGTCTGCGATGACAGTCGTTACGCCATGCAGGAGAAGAACTTTGGCAAATTCCTTTGGTGTTAACATAGAGGACTCGATATGAACATGCCCATCAATGAAGGAGGGGCAGACATAACTGCCGTTTGCATCAATAGTTGTAATTCCTGTATAATCACCGATTCCAGCAAAATAACCGTCCACGATGGCGATGTCTCCATACATGACTTCCCCGTTAAAAACATCGACGATTTTTCCGTTCTTAATGACCGTATCTGCCGGCTGTCTTCCAGAAGCGACTGCAATTCTTTTGGTTAACATCTTTTTATCCATATAGCAACATCCTCTTCAATAAAATGGATAGCAATGGGTATTGATTGACCTTAGTTTATCATACGCGGTTTTTACATGCGAAAGACTCAAAAAAACCTGCCAGCCTGATGAAATTGTCATTGCTTGCAGGTTTTTTATAAGAATGTATTTAATTTCGTTAGCGTCCCCATTTCATCGCCACGGTTAAGGTGCAGCAGCTAGCCGGCTGGTTTTGGTTTGTTTGAGTTGTTAGGATAAAGTTTATTCCAGTTGGCGTATATTTGGCTGCGACCGGGACCTTCAGTCCAATTGATTTTATTAAACGATCGACTTCAACATTTTTACCTTGCTGGGCAGCACTCATCATTTTTTGGGCAAAACTCGCGTCGCCTAAACGATCTAATAAAATACTTCCTTGTTCCATTAATAGACGAAACGAATGAACAGATTGTGAAAATATTTTTATATCCACTGGAGGATAGCTTCGTGGTAATTGAGGGTACATGGCATATACCGGGTAGACAGGCATTGGCGGATAAATTTGATAGTGAAAAGGGTTATGGAACATTGTAACTCTCCTTCCCATGTTAAAAACCCAAGGCAATATACGGTATGTATTTTAGGCGATATTGGTTCCTGATGAATCTAGGTGAATGAAAAAACGTTCGGGATTCTTTGCCCCCAAACGTTTATTGTATTATCGAATATGAATGCTGCCGCTTGAGACATCAAGGTCAATCTTATATTTTCCGGACCCATGGGTGCCTTTGATACTTTTATTATTGAGATCCTTCGATGTTAATGGAAGGTCACAAGAAATATTTCCGCTGCTTACATCCCCGTTAAGTGTGAAATCAGCGTTATTTGGTAGATCGAGCCCCACTTCCCCTGAGCTAAGGTCAAGTTTAATCGAATCGACTAATTTATCGATTTGAATATTCAGCTCCCCAGAGGATACATCCGCCTCCACCGCACCAGTATAATGGGTAATGTCGAGATTACCAGAAGATATATCAAAGGAACCTGTTTTCGTTTTAAGGGAATCGATATCCACATTTCCGGATGAAACATCTTGCTTAAATTTGTTCACATTCAGATTCTTGAGTTTCATGTTCCCGGAACCAATATCAACGGATAACTCATTCAATTTCATTGGTTTATTTTTAGAGGATCCGGAAAAATTTACATTGCCAGATCCTAAATCTATCTGCATGCTTTGGCTATAGTCTTCAGGAATGTAGATTTTCAGCTTCTTTTTTTCTGAAAATGGCCCCCAGTTGAACCAATCAAACCATTTGCTTTTAAGCGAAACTTGTACTTCGTCTCCGTTCTCCCGAATATTTAACTTTTGTTTTCCAGTATACACAGCTTTTAAATCATCCCGGTCCTCTGGAATAATGATCGTACTAACGCTCGACACATCTACCTTAATCACCTTGGTATCAGTTGAAACTGCCGCTTGCCCGTCTTGTTTACTCGCACTTAAAGCACTGAATTGCCAAGAATGATTAAAGAGAATATATAAACCGGTAATGACGACTAATAGAAACAAAATTCTTTTCATTTTTTTCCATCCCCTTTTTTTTACCACTTCTATACCTATGATAAGAAATCCTTTGTTTTCTCCCAATGTACCGGAGAATTATTTTCTTCTAAGACCTGAGACGGAAAAGGGGGTGGCTTGAATTTTTTTCGATTTACGAAAGACCTGCATCCAATTTTTTAAAATTATGGTATCCTTTTAGTGGAGGTGCTTTCGTTGTCGATAAAAAAAATATCGCCCAAAGAGCTGCATGAAAGATTAAAGGATAATGAAAAGGTCCTTTTGCTGGATGTACGGGCGGAAGAGAAATATAACGAATTTCATATAGAGGAACCACAAATTCAAAGTGTTAATATTCTTAAGACGAATATATTTGCAATGGAAGAGACACCTGAGAATCTTCATTTATCCTTACCAAAAGACCGGGAGATTGTTGTCACCTGTACAACCGGTAACTCAGCCGCAAAAAGTGCGAATATTTTAGACGGCCGAGGATTTAAGGTCATTGTTTTAGAGGGCGGCCTAACGGCTTGGAAGGAATATATGGAATCTCTAAACGACTGATATGGAGAGACTCTAAATGCTGCAGAAATTAAATAAACAACTTGAAAAGGTTATGCCATTCATTACTCCGACGGGCGTTGTAACTGGAGTATTGCTTAGTACTTATTTAAAGGATTTTTCCTTTTTGATTCCTTGGATTTTTGCCTTTATGACATTTGCCGGTAGTTTAGGCTCCAATTTCAAATCGCTAAAAGAGGTTATCACCCACCCATTTCCTATTTTTATAGCCATGCTTGCCCTTCATGTTTTGATGCCAATATGGGCATGGGGAGTCGGTCATATCGCTTTCCGGGGTGATGTTTACACAATTACCGGCCTCATTCTAGGAATGGTAATCCCAACAGGTGTCACAAGCTTTATCTGGGTTTCTATTTACAAAGGAAACATTCCGCTCGTTTTATCGATTATATTGATAGATACATTGTTATCGCCGTTTTTAGTTCCGTACTCCTTGTCCCTATTTGTGGGTCAGAAAATTGATATGGATTTCATCAGTATCATGAAGGGGCTATTCGGAATGATCGTTCTTCCCTCCCTAATTGGAATGTTTTTAAACCAGATGACAAAAGGGAAAATACAGGATCAATTGGGCTCCAAACTCGCTCCTTTTTCAAAACTCGCGATTGGCATTGTCGTGATGCTGAATGGGGCTGTTGTCGCGCCATATTTGAAACATATTAATCTAAAACTTATCAGTATTATTTTGGTCGTCTTTTTTATCGCCCTATCTGGATATCTGTTATCCTTTCTGATTGGGCGCTTGCTGAAGCAGGACCGCAATAAGGTTATTACTCTGACCTTCACGGGCGGAATGCGAAACATCAGCGCCGGGGCTGTGATCGCTGTTTCCTTTTTTCCGGCTGCGGTGGCTGTGCCTGTTGTCGTTGGCATGCTTTTTCAACAAATACTGGCTTCCCTTAATGGACATTTTCTTGACCGCTTTTATCAAGAAAAAGTGGATAAGCAGGAATCTGTTGTTTTATAAAAATAGAGAAATCCCCTTACAAATTTTGTGAGGGGATTTCTCTATTTTTATCTTGAGGAAAATCAAACATAACCAACCCATCTTTCTACTATATATTAATTAAACCATCTTTCAGGTCTTAGAATGGACGATTGCAAGTTTAACAGAAAAGGAGGTTAACCATATCGGAAATCTAACGATTGAAAAGATAAATCAAATGAACAAGGACGTTTTCGTGGAAACTTTAGGCTGGATATTTGAGCATTCACCCTGGGTGGCGCAGGCAGCGTGGGAGAGTCAGCCGTTTCAATCGCGCAATCATCTCTTCCAAACGATGTTGTCGATTGTGCAAAATGCCGAGGAATCCTTGCAATTGGCACTTCTCCGTGCCCATCCTGATTTAGGAACAAGATTAAAAATATCGGAAGTATCCCAAAAAGAGCAGATGCGAGTTGGATTAGATAAACTATCTAAGGATGAATATGAAGAATTTGCTGCACTTAACCAGAGATATGTAATGAAATTTGGATTTCCTTTTATCATGGCAGTGAAGGGACAAAACAAAGATACTATCCTATCTGCCATGAAAGAACGGGTGGACTATAGCTTTGAGGCTGAATGTGTTACTGCATTGAATGAGGTGTATAAAATCGCAGGGTTCCGCTTGAACGATATGATTGATTAAGGGGATGAGAGAGATGCAGAGAATGATGTGTTATGGAAAAGAAGCTGTTTGGGTTTATCGAACATACGCTAAACCGCTTACTGAGATTCGGTCGATTCCAGAATCATCCTTTACAGGACGCGGTAATATTCTTTTTTGCATGAATGTGAAAGTAGCAGTAGAGGGGGACGCGTTTCTTTCTTCTTTTAAAGATGGAGATAACACATTGGTTGTCGCAACGGATTCCATGAAGAATTTTATTCTCAAGCATGCAGGGGATTATGACGGAGCAACGCAGGAGGGTTTCTTGGAATTCGTCGCCCATCGCTTTCTTGAAAAATATCCGCAAATGACAGGCATTAAGATTTCCGGTGAGCAAATTCCTTTTGATGAACTTCCTGTCCCAACAAAGGGCGGATTTAAGCCTAGTCCTTTAGTATTTCGCTATTCCTTAAATGAAAAGGCCTGTGCACAAGTTGAAGTAGAACGCTGCCAAGACGGAATCACCACAACAGACAATTTGAGCAGCTTGAAGGGTCTGAAGCTGATTAAGGTGAGAGGCAGCTCCTTTTTTGGCTATGTGAAGGATGAATATACGACACTGCCAGAATCCTTTGACCGTCCGCTCTTTATCTTTTTGAATATCGATTGGCGTTACAACGACATGAATGCGGCCAGGGGACTTACACCAGAAGGATATGTTGCGGCTGAGCAAGTGAGAGATATTGCTTATACTGTATTTCACGAAGAAAACTCACCTTCTATCCAAAATCTTATCTATCGTATTGGCAAAAGAATACTGGAGCGTTTCCCACAATTAGTGGAGGTTTGCTTTGAATCCAATAATCGGACATGGGAAACGATCTTAGACGAAATTCCAGCATCGGAAGAAGGAAAAGTATTTACTGAGCCCCGCCCGCCGTTTGGTTTTCAACGTTTCTCGATGAAAAAAGATGATTTGGAAAATGCTGAGGAGTCAGAGGGATGACCGGTAGGCTGACAACCCATGTACTTGATATAAGCATTGGAAAGCCTGCTTATGGCGTCCAGGTGGAATTATGGCTAGCTGGTTCAGATAACCATTTTGAATGCTTAAAAACAAGCAGCACGAACGAGGATGGCAGGTTAAACCAGCCGCTCCTAGCGGGTGAGTCTATGAAAAGAGGAATCTATGAAATTCGGTTCCATGTTGGAGATTATTTTCGAAATCGCGGTACTTCACTTGGTGATCCTTCGTTTTTGGATTGTGTTCCTATTCGCTTTGGTATTTCTGATCCTGCATCCCACTATCATGTACCACTGTTGATATCACCAGGTGGTTACAGCACCTATAGAGGGAGTTAGGGAGGTTCATATGACGAAAGAGCTATGGGTGAAAGATGGCCTTGTCTTTACTGAGGAAGGCTTCCGGGAGGTAAATATCAAAATCATTGATGGAAAAATTGACTCCCTAGAAAAAGCCGAGCCAATTGGAAATAGTATTGATGCGGGCGGGTGTCTGGTTGTTCCTGGTTTTATTGATGCACATGTCCATTTTAATGATCCTGGAAGGACCGATTGGGAAGGAATAGAAACGGGCAGCCGAGCTGCTGCTATGGGCGGAACGACCACCATTTTTGATATGCCGCTTAATTGTTCACCATCTATAACAAACTTACAGAATTTACTTGATAAAAAAGAGTATTTAACTTCATTGTCATATATTGATTATGCTCTTTGGGGGGGCATGACCGAGATTAACCTGGATAAACGGTCAGAACTAGCACAAATGAGCAAAGGGATTATCGCCTGGAAGGCGTTTATGAGTGAGAGTGGGATCGAAGATTTTCAGTTCGTATCACCGAATGGATTAAAGCAAGCCATGCAAGCGGCGAAGGAGCACGATAAAATTCTCGCTCTCCATGCTGAATGGGATGAGGAGATTGCTAGACTTACTGCTTTTTATAAATATCGTGCTGGGATGGATGAAAGGAGAGCCTTTCTCGCGAGCAGGCCAATATCTGCCGAAGAAAAAGCTGTTAATCATGCTTTAGAATTGGCGGCAAAATACGGAACAGCTATTCACATTGTTCACATTAGTTCAGCAAAAGTGGCCTTTCTTATCGAGCAAGCGAAGAAGAGCGGTGTGGACGTAACGGTTGAAACATGTCCACACTACTTAATTTTTGATGAAGAGGATTTCATAGAAAGAGGTGCAATCCTAAAATGTGCGCCGCCTTTAAGAACACGGGAAGAGGTGGAAGGTTTATGGGACTGCATTAAGAATGGCATAATCGATACGATTGGTTCCGATCATTCGCCTTGTCTTGCTTCTATGAAATCGACCTCTTCCATCTGGGAGGCGTGGGGAGGAATCCAAGGGGTTCAGTTTACTTGGCTTGCTTTAATGGATGAGGCTCAGAGGCGAAAGATTGACCTGAAACATATTTTGCCTTTAGGTACCTCTAATGTAGCCGGAAGGTTTGGTATCGCCACTAGAAAAGGGAGGATTCATCCGGGATTGGATGCAGATTTAGTATTGATTCGTCTCGATGAAACCACGATTGCTGATAAAAAATCCTTTGGGTTTCGAAATCCTTTTTCCCCTTATGAAAAGGGGGAATTTTCCCTCAAAATTAAGAAAACGATTTTACGCGGCAAGGTTATCTATGATGATCAAAAAGGAGTCAAAAAAGAAAAATTTGGGTTATGCCTCTAATCAAGGGAGAGATTGTCATGAGTCATGTTCCCGCAAATCTGGCAGAAGCAATCGAATGGCTAAGTTCATTTGGAGCAGATTCGGACGGCGGGGTTACCCGTCTCCTATACTCCAAAGCTTGGAAAGAGGCTCAGCAGGCGCTAAAGGAATGGATGGATGAACTCGGATTTCAAACGTATTATGATTCGATTGGAAACTTGTTTGGGAGATTGTCTTGTGGAATTTCAATGAGCCCGACCATACTCGTTGGTTCCCATGTTGATTCGGTCACATCAGGAGGTAAATATGACGGAGCCTATGGGATCCTGGCGGGAATCCTTGCATTAAGCCATCTTAAACAGCAATTTGGAGAGCCAAAGGTGAATCTTGAAATCGTCTCATTATGTGAAGAGGAAGGGAGCCGCTTCCCGCTGGCCTGCTTTGGCTCCGGCATGATGACGGGGGTCTATACCTTTCAAAATATTGAGGGTTTAAAAGATTTTGAGGGCACAAGCTTTGAGTCAGCAATGAAGGAAGCGGGCTTTGGATTTGCCAATCAAGATTACCTGAGACGAACTGATATCGATAGATTTGTTGAATTACATATTGAACAAGGACCTACTTTAGAAAAGCTTCAAAAATCAATCGGTATCGTTCAAACCATAGTCGGGCAAAAGCGTTTTATGATTACGGTAAACGGGGAATCCAACCATGCCGGTACGACATTAATGAAATGGCGAAAAGATCCGCTGCGTGGTGTAGCAGCCATGATTGATGACTTATATAACTTAGCTGAAGGATTCGATGAGAATCTCGTCACAACGGTGGGGCAGCTTTTGGTAGAACCGAATGTTTCAAATGTGATACCGAACCAAGTCATATTTTCAGTGGATGCCAGACATCCAACTGAGGCGGTTTTAAACTCCTTTTGCGAGCGATTTTCAGGCCGTTTTATTGAAATTGCGAAGCAGAAGGGACTGCATATAGAGATAGAAAAATGGCATGAGGTCCAGCCAGTGCAAATGGATGTTAGGTTAAATGAAATGATTCAGGACATCTGCACGAATCGCAATATTTGCTATCATATGATGCATAGCGGGGCAGGGCACGATGCTCAGCTATTTGCGAGAATATGCCCGACTACTATACTGTTCGTCCCCAGTAAGGGAGGAATTAGTCATTCCCCGCTGGAATATACTTCGAACAATGAATTAGAAACAGGTCTAGCCGTATTAATCGAAATATTACATCAGTTAGCTTATAAGTAGTAAGGAGAGTGCTTTTATGAATAAAGACAAGGAAAGAATTGTGAAGTGGGTTGAGGAGCACGAAGATGAACTGGTCCATTTTTTAAAAAAATTAGTGCAAACTCCTTCGGATAATCCCGCTGGAGACTGTTATCCAATTGCTTCTCTCCTGCATGAGCAGCTTTGCGAACTTGGATTTGACGATGTCACTTTGTTAAAGGTAGACGATGATGAGGTAAAAGCGAACGGGATGATTAGTTTGGCCAATGTCGTTGCCAAATCTGGATTTGGCAGCGGGATGGGTGCTAATATCGTATTAAATGCACATGGTGATGTAGTGCCGCCGGGGTTAGGCTGGAGTGTAAATCCGTATGGAGCAGAGATTATTGAGGGGAAAATGTATGGTCGTGGAGTGGCTGTTTCTAAATCTGATATTGCTGCTTATACGTTCGCAGTCCAAGCCTTAAAACTGGCTGAAGTCCAGCAGCCATTAACAGGGCAAGTCGACTTGGCATTTACGTTTGATGAAGAAACAGGCGGAGAAATAGGGCCAAAATGGCTGTTGGATCAAGCGGTTATCAAGCCTGATTTAGCGATTGCCGCTGGCTTTACCTATTCTGCTGTTAATGCCCACAATGGCTGCTTACATTTTGAAATCAAGACAACCGGAAAATCTGCCCATGCTGCCCTTCCACATACAGGTATTGATGCCATTGAAGCGACTTCCCAAATCCTAAACGCTCTATACGAATATCGTAAGACACTCACAGTGAAAAAATCCTCTGTACCGGGTATTGATCATCCAACATTGGTGGTGGGACTCATATCAGGGGGGATTAACACCAATGTGGTGCCTGATGAGTGCAAGATAAGGATTGACCGAAGATTAATACCGGGAGAGGACGCAGTACTGGCTGAGGTTGAGCTTTGTGAAATTGTGAATCAAGCAGTTGCGCATATCGAAGGGTTAAAAGTAGAAATACGGAAAATCCTCCATGCAGAAAGCTTTGGACCGGTTTCGGAAGATTCTCCGTTAATCGCAGCCTTGAATGCGAACTGGGAATTATTGATGAATGGGAAAGGTCAATTATCAATCAACGGGGTTCCGATCTATGCTGATGCCCGCCATTTTTATGCGAAGGGTATCCCAACAATTATGTTTGGTGTAGGCCCAAAATTGTTAGAAGAGGCAAATGGACACCGGGCAGACGAAAATATTCGAATAGAAGATTTGCTGGATGCTACTAAAATTATTGCTTGTACGCTATATGATTTAATGTCGGTATCTTCTTAATAAGAATTCAACAAAATTAAAAGATTATTCTACAAAATAATGGGGTAACTCTACAAATTAACAGCTCATGTAAGCCAGTGCCTTTTTTAAGGAAGCCGGCTTATTTTTTTTTCATTGAGATATTTCTAGCTTTTTTCAATGTGGTAAAATTCTTAATAAAAAGGAGTTCTCCAACTATGAACATAATTGACCTGCATTGCGATGCCTTATTGAAACTCCAAGAGGGCCAAGGTACATTGCGTTTTGCGGATGCACCAGAATTAGAAACAAACAAAACCCGGTTACAAAAAGGAAAAATAAAGGTTCAATGCTTTGCAATCTTTATCGATCCAGATATCCCATCTGATCAGAAATTCCAAGTAGCACTGGAACAAATCGATTATTTTTATCAGGAAGTTCTGGGGAAAAACCCTGATATGATACATATTAAAGATTGGTCTGATTTTGATAGTTTAAAAATTGGCCAGATTGGGGCGATGCTAACGCTTGAGGGCGTGGATGCGATTGGCAACGACCTTATGAAGCTGCGGATTTTGTACCAGCTTGGCGTTCGTTCTGTTGGTCTAACCTGGAACAATGCCAATTTAGCTGCGGATGGAGCCGGTGAACCACGCGGCGGCGGATTGACATTGTTAGGAAAAGATATTGTTGATTTAAATAATGAGCATCAGGTGCTCACAGACGTTTCCCATTTAAGTGATCGAGCTTTTTGGGATGTGATGGAAATCGCCCAATACCCGATTGCGAGCCACTCCAATTCCAGGGCGCTTTGCAATCATCTCCGTAATTTAACGGACGAACAGGCAGATGCCATGTTTCGCAAAGGCGGTTTGATCCACGTCGTTTACAATCCTCCTTTTGTAAAAGAAACTGGTGAAGCAACGATCACCGATCTAATAAAACATATCGATCATTTTTGCTCATTAGGAGGAGTAAAGCAAATTGGGTTAGGTTCGGATTTCGACGGAATCACAACCTTTATCACCGATTTAGAAGACGCCTCTAAAACTCAAAATCTTATAAATGAACTTTTAAAGTATTATAATGAGGAAGTAGTAAGGGGATTTGCTTATCAAAATTTCCTCGATCATAGACCGGGGTTTTCAAAATGAAAGTTAGGGAAAATGGAATCACCATTGGTAAGTTGCCTGCAGGTGTAAAAAACTGTATTACGGATGTAGAGGGTGTAATGGTTGGGCATGTGACAATGGACTTTCCTCTGGATGCGGCTGGTGACGAATATGCATGTACTGGCGTAACAGCTATACTACCGCACAAAGGCAATCTGTTTAAAGAAAAAGTAACAGCTGCGAGCTATGTAATTAACGGATTCGGAAAAACAACAGGCCTTGTGCAGGTAAATGAATTGGGAGTCCTTGAATCGCCGATAATGTTGACGAATACCTTTGCGGTTCCTGCCGTGACTCATGGAACACTCGAATATATGCTCAAGGAGAATCACGAAGTCGGCGACACCACTGGGACTATCAATATAGTAGTGGGAGAATGCAATGACAGCTATTTAAATTCGATACGCTTATTTCCTGTAAAACCTGAGCATGCAATCGATGCCATTCAGAATGCATCTGAACACGTCGCTGAGGAAGGAGCCGTCGGTGCTGGTAAAGGAATGATTTGCTTTGGCTATAAAGGCGGGATTGGGTCTTCATCTAGAATTGTAAGTGAATATACAATTGGATGTCTTGTCTTAAGTAATTTTGGGAAAAAGGAAGAATTATTGAGGTTTCGCTATCTCGATAAGGCAGGGTTGTCGGAAACCTCCGATGGTTCGATTATCATTATCCTGGCAACAGATGCACCTTTAAGTGACCGGCAATTGCTGCGTTTAGCTAAAAGATGTGGAATTGGCCTGGGCAGAACAGGCAGTCATTTTAGCCACGGCAGCGGGGATATCGTCATTGCTTTTTCAACAGCTAATAAAATAGCGCATTTTTCGGATGAGGTGACGGAAATACATAAACAGCTTCGTGAAGACCATCCAATCATGAACCAGCTCTTTGCAGCAGCTGCTGAAACTGCGGAAGAGGCGATCTTAAATTCTCTATCGCAGGCAGATACGACTAAAGGAAGAGCAGGACGAATCGTCCACCATATCGACTTAATAAAAGGGGAGTAAATAAAGTGTACCTTACCATAAAAGAGACAGCAGAATATTTATCGATTCCTGAGTCAACTGTCAAAACTCTCATCCAGCAAAAGAAAATCCGCGCCCTCTTTGACGGCAGCGAGTATTTAATTTATAAAGAACAATTCAACACCCATCTAAAACAAATAGAAAAATACAAACACCTCGTAGAAGAAATATTAAGCGAACCCATTCCAGAAGATTTAGATGTAAAGGATGAGGACTAGTGAGTGAAATTTTTTTAAAAAGAATTTATGAACCATTTGATGAAACGGATGGACACCGCATTTTGATTGACCGTGTGTGGCCGCGGGGAATATCAAAGGAAGCAGCGAAGTTAACCTATTGGTTTAAGGATATTGCCCCAAGCCCTGAGCTTCGCAAATGGTTTTGTCATAAACCTGAGTTGTTTGACGAATTTCGCAGTAAATATATTGATGAACTCCGTACTGATAAAGAGAAGCTTCAAATGATAGAGCAAATTATTGATGCCTCCGCTAATAATAGAGTAACTCTACTTTATGGTGCAAAGGATCCAGTGTACAATCACGCCCAGGTTTTGCAGGAAGAGCTTAATAGAAAAATACAGATAGGAAATGGTTATTTTGAATAAAAAGATTGCATTATCATGGAGCGGTGGAAAGGATGGATGCATGGCTTTGCACCATTTAATCGAGCAGGATCATGAGATCTCATGCTTACTCACCACAGTTCCCGTAGAAATTGGCAGAACGTTTGGGCACGGGGAAAAAACAGAAATCATTACCCTTCAAGGAAAAGCATTAAATATTCCTGTTCATTTTATCGAATGTTCGTTTGAAAGTTATACGGATGACTTTATACGATCTCTATTACATCTAAAAGAACGATATGAACTTAGCGGAATCGCATATGGAGATTTATATTTCGATCCCCATCGGGAGTGGGGAGAAAAGGTTGCTGAAGCTGCCGGTATAGAATCTATCTATCCTCTTTGGATGAAGCAGGAAGACTCCTTACAGGCGCTTGAAGATTTCGTACAATCCGGTTACGAAGCAGTTGTGATTAGAGTGAGAGAAGATGTATTGGATGAATCATGGCTTGGAAGAAAAATTGATTCATCGTTTGTGAAGGAAATTCAGGAAACCAAAAGCTGCCCAATGGGGGAAGCTGGAGAATATCACACTTTTGTTTATGACGGTCCTCTATTTTCTAAAACAATTCAACTGGAAAAAGGAAAAATAATATCACTTGAAACAACAAAAAAATTGGAATTTGAAGCGTTTTAATAAATACGGTTGGTTCATGAGGTCAGAATTCATGATAAAAAAGTGAAAACTGCCCTCATGAATTATTTATATAAAATTATATCACATACAAAAACACAGACAAAAAATGCGCTAGGCTGCCCAGCAAAATGAAAATATGAAAAATTTCATGAAAACCTACATGCTTAAACTCCAAAAGCTTCGGCTTAGCCCCATAGATAACGCCTCCAATTGTATAGAAGATGCCGCCTAACACCAATAAAAATAAACCCCACGGATTTAAACTGCCGGCAAGCGGCGAAAAAACAAACACAATCATCCAGCCCATCGCGATATAGAGTGCCGTTGAAATCCAGCGGGGGCAATTAAACCAAACCATTTTAAACACTACTCCGCTTATCGCTACTGCAGAAATAATCGAAAAAAGAATCGCACCGGTTTTTCCGTTCAAACTAATGAAGCAAAAAGGCGTATATGTTCCCGCAATCAAGACAAAAATCATCGAGTGATCAAGCCGCCTTAAAAAGGCAATCACTTTATCTCTGGCGATAACCATGTGGTAGGTTGCTGATGCGGAATAAAGCAATATCATACTTACGCCAAAAATAATAACAGCAGCTATGGTCATTGGCGTAGGTGATGACATGGATGCTTTGATTACCATCGCTAGCAGTCCGACAAAAGACAAAAGAGCCCCCGCTAAATGGGTCAAACCATTGATTGGTTCACGAATATAATTGTTCATTTGAATACCTCCTATTACAACATGTAGTTTTGATAACTACATATAATGATACTGATGTATTATCATCTAGTCAATGCTTATTTCATTAGGTATAATGAAAAATATAAAGCATGTGATCGGGGTTTTTAAAATTATGGAAAATATCAATCAACTTATCGAACAGCTTGGCCTGGATACGAGTCTGACTTTGGAGGAAATTCCAAAAATCGATTTATACATGGACCAAGTCATTCAGTTATTTGAAAATAAATTTGCTGAATCGAAGCGGAATGACGAAGAAAAGGTTCTTACCAAAACAATGATTAATAACTATGCGAAAGGAAAGCTGATTTTTCCGATAAAAAATAAAAAATATTCAAAAGAACATCTCATCTTAATCAGTCTGATTTATCAGCTAAAAGGGGCTTTATCAATCAACGATATTAAAATATTGCTTGATAGTATCAATAAAAAAATTATCAAGGAAGAGATCAATTTAGAGTCCTTTTATAATAGCTATTTAAATCTAACCAGCAAAAATGTCGGGGACTTTAAAATGGATCTCCAGGAGCGAAAGACTGAAGTAAAGGAAGCGCTGGACGATGTTGCTCCGTACCTAGAGCAGGTTCTCATGGTATCCTCGCTTGTTCATATGAGTAATTTATATAGGAAAGCGGCCGAAAAGCTCGTTGACCAACTTCCAATTGAAAAAGAAGAAAAGCGTCAACGATAGTTTTTGACGCTTTTTTAATTGGAGTTTTCAATTTTAATATCTTGGATACCTGCACCGACATCAATGGATTTAGGAGAGGAATTTTCTATCTCCACGTCACAAAACCGAACACTGTCCGCTCGATTTTCTCCTCCGAATACTTTAATTCCCGCTCCTGCCTTTTTAAAATCCCTCATCACCACGTTTTTCAAAAAGACATTTCTAGCACGATATTGGATCGCAATGACAGGGTTTCCTTTGTAGTCATAATCCGGGTCGCCAATCAAGGTAAACTGATTAATGACGACATTTTTATAAGCAGAAACGACCAAGCCTCGCGGTGTAGAATCCTTATATAAATCTGAAAAAATCGGAGCTGCACAAACGAGATTCACTCCAATTATATTAAAGGCCGTTTTCGATTCCGCATCCGTGCTTTTGTGGTGACCAATATGGCGAAAATTATAGGAACGGTTATCGTTCACAGAAATATGTCCAACAATCTGAACATTGGAGGCCGCGGATGAATTTTCATGAGCCTTAATTTCTACTCCGCCAAAACAGCGGGAACTAGAATTATTAACGAGTAACACATTCTGTGAGCCATCGTCGATTTCAAATCCATTTGAATTGGAAAATCCTTTCTGATGGGCTCTTCCACTTGGATCGCACATATGGGAGTTCGAGATGAAAATATAATCACTATGATGGGTCGTAATGCCGTCATCACCAAATCCATAGCCATTTAAATTATCAAGCCATACATACTTGCTTCTGCCCCTGGCACGAAATCCGTCTCCTGCATAATTGTACAAGGTTGAGGAGATGTCAAAACAGTGAAGACCAGGATTGATGGCTTCCACATCTTTCACCCATCCATAGGTTACATTTGCATAGGTTAAACAGCTTGAATGATTACCCCAAGTACTTGTTTTGGGGGAGGCGCCAAGTCTTTCTACATTCCATTCCAAACTCAATGAACCAACGAAAAGATGGTGGTTGCCAAGCCAATGATTGGCGTTTGTAATAAGCCTTGTTCCTTTAGGAGCATCGTCATGCAGCTTAATCGTTGTCACACCTTTTCCAGCACCGAACAAGCTCGTCCAGGACGGCAGGCGGATCCCCTTAGTAATAAAGATTCCCGGTGGAACCATTACTTTTACGCGGCCCTTACCAATTGCCTTCTGAAAAGCGGCCGTACAATCTGTCTTTCCGTCCCCAACAGCCCCATAATCAATTACATTTACTTCATTAACCAAATTCTTTTCTAAGCTGGCAAATTCTTTATGCAATAATTCCATCCATTCAGGATAAACCTGTCCGGCAGATTTGACAAAAAGCTTAGAAGGTTCGCAATGTATAGTTGGTTTTGAAAATAGCCGAAAGAAAGCTCCTGCAAAAGAAAATGATTTATTAGGGACTTTTTGAGTGGGTAAAACCTTCTTCCTGATCTGTTCAAAGAGAGTAACAGTTTCTCGAACCGCTGTTGCAGGGCTTTCAACAAAGTTAGCCAATATGTCAGCATTTTTTTTGGGATCATGACTTTTATCTAAATCCAGCATTTTTCACACTCCACGGGTAAGCCTATAATAATCGTATACGTTTTATTTTATGGCATAAATAATTATGACCCTAATTTCACCAACGATACAAGCGCAGGAAGAACAGCAGGTTGAAAAATATCAGCGAACCTGTAACAAACGGATCAAACAATATTAGTTCAAGGAAGGGGATAAATTTTAAGGAAAGAAAAATACTAACAAATGTTCGGAGGTGAAATTTTTATGGAAGAGAAGGATTTTGAAAAAATTTATGAACAGTATAAACAGCAAAGCGAGCAGCAAGCTCAAGCTGAGGCGAACGGTGGGAATAATGAAGGAAAAGAAGAGTTCGTGGCCGTAAGGAAAAACGACGATGGCGATATTATTGCCTTTAAGACGAACACTGGGCGGGAGCTGGATTATATCACTGCCCTGGATGAAGCAAAGTCTGGCAAGCTTGCTCATGTAGATGTCTTTCATAAATATGGCAGAGACATCATTCGCAGCGAGCCGGATGGTATCAAAGAAAATAATTTAGGTCGATTACCGGAATTTTAATTTTTTCAAGCTGGTCATAAAGAATATAAGCTTTATTAAAACGTTAAATTTATCCTATTGGACTTTTCGGTAGAGATTTTGGAAGTTTTTGTCCCATAGAGCCCTCCTATGGGACATTTAAGTAGTATTTTAAAGTGTTTGTGTCCCATGGAGCCCTCCTATGGGACATTTAAGTAGTATTTTAGAGTGTTTGTGTCCCATAGATCCCTACTATGGGACATTTAAGTAGTATTTTAGAATGCTTTTGTCCCATAGAGCCCTCCTATGGGACATTTCAGTAGTATTTTAGGATGTTTTAGTCCCATAGAGCCCTTCTATGGGACTTTTAAGTAGTATTTTAGAGTGTTTTTGTCCCATAGCACTTCCTGAAGGTCATTTTTATGTAATACATCGGGGTTCTTTTCTTTTTGAAAAGGTTTAATTCCATTTTATGGAGAATGTATTCATAAAAGACGTTTGGGAGGGGGATGAAGTTGTACTGGATGACTAGATTGACAATTCTAATGCATGTAATAATGATATTAACTTCCTGCATTCGGACAATCGGTTGTCCTGATGGGGCCATTGAATGGGTGGACCTTTTAATGAATAATGATGTTAAATATCAGCACCATTTTCCTGAACCAGCAGATGAGCGGATCCATTTGCAAATTGAAAAGGGAAAGCCATTAGGAGAGATAAAATTTAGAATGGCTGATAAAGCCTGCAGTGATCATAAAATGAAAAATGGTGATGCTGCCTATGTGGAAGAAGGAACCACTATTTATGCTGTAAAAGGATACCCAGCGTCTCTTATGGTGTTAGCTAATGACAAAGTATATATTGCTGATTACAATAAGTCAGCTAAAACATTGGGGGATTTATATCCTATCAAGAATCTAGTGAAAAACATCCATATTGAAAGTACGGAGGACGGCAGACGAATCCATACGTTTTCTCAGGAAGTAAAGGAACTATTTTTAACTGAATGGCTGAAATTAAAGATTGAGGATTATAACGTGTTACAACAAAAAAATGCTTTTGAAGGGGACCCAGCCTTTTTAGAAATAGAATTAAACAATGGCGTTTCCTTTAGACATCTGTATTGGCCTAACTCAAATGCTTTTGGTCAAAATGCCGGTGGGAACAAGACACTTAGGAAATTGATGATGCAGGAGCTTGCTGCTGCCGGCCAGTAAAAAAAGAGCTTGGTGGCCCAAGCTCTTTTACTTATGCGCAAGCTCATATTCGTTTATTTTTTCTTCGTAGCTTAATGTTACACCGATTTCATCCCAGCCGTTAAGCAGCATTTGTTTCGGGTAGGGAGCAATATCGAATTTAATTTCATAGCCTTCGTTGTCATATACAACTTGGTCTTCTAAATTAACAGTTAAGGTATAACCTTCAGATTCTGCCTTTTTCATAACGGTTTGGACTTGCTCTTCACTTGCTTGAATCGCAAGAATGCCATTTTTTACGCAGTTATTTTTAAAAATATCTGCATAGCTTGGAGCAATAATGACCTTAAAACCGAAATCCTGAACAGCCCATGGAGCATGTTCGCGGGAAGAGCCGCAGCCAAAATTATTGCCCGCTACTAAAATGGAAGCACCTTGGTATTGCGTGGCATTCAGAGGAAAATCCTCACGTAAATTGCCATTATCATCAAAGCGCCAGTGGTAGAACAGGAATTGGCCAAACCCGCTGCGCTCAATCCGTTTCAAAAACTGCTTCGGGATAATTTGGTCTGTATCAATATTGGTTCTGTTTAAAGGACAAACAAGGCCTTGATGAATGCGTAATGGTTCCATTTTTTAACCAACCTCCTGAGCAGTAAATTGACGGACGTCAACAAAATGTCCAGCAACCGCTGCAGCAGCTGCCATTTCTGGACTAACGAGATGAGTACGTGCTCCGTTACCTTGACGGCCTTCAAAATTGCGGTTAGAAGTTGAAGCACAGCGCCCGCCTGGAGGAACGATATCGTCATTCATCGCTAAGCACATGCTGCAGCCAGCTTCACGCCACTCAAATCCTGCTTCTTTAAAGACTGCATCAATTCCTTCTTTTTCCGCAGCAAGCTTGACGCTGAATGAACCTGGAACAACGATTGCTTTTACTGAAGGGTTAACTTTACGTCCGCGGACAACTTCAGCGGCTTTACGTAAATCACTTAGACGTGAATTTGTACAAGACCCGATGAAAACATGATCAATTTGAACGCTTGAAATGGACTGACCAGCTTCAAGACCCATATACTGAAGGGCACGGGTAATTTCATCTTTTTGACTTGGTTTATCTGTTTCATCTGGGCTAGGAACATTTGCAGTGATTGGAATACACATTCCTGGGTTTGTTCCCCATGTTACCTGCGGTTCTACTTCCGCCGCTTCAATTTCGACAACAGCATCATAAGTGGCGCCTTCGTCGGTAGCAAGTGCTTTCCAGCGGGCGACTGCTTTTTCAAATTCCTCACCTTGAGGAGCATGGCGTCTGTCTCTTAAGTATTCAAAAGTGGTTTCATCCGGCGTAATAAGTCCTGCTCTTGCGCCAGCCTCGATTGACATGTTACAGACGGTCATCCGTTCTTCCATTGAAAGCGCACGGATTGCTTCGCCAGTGTATTCCATTACATAGCCGGTTCCGAATTGCACGCCAAACTTTCCAATAATCGCAAGGATTAAATCCTTTGCTGTAACGCCTGTCCCAAGTTTTCCATTTACTTTAACATTAAGGGTTTTCGGAGGTGCCTGCCAAAGGGTTTGCGTCGCAAGAACGTGTTCCACTTCACTTGTGCCGATACCAAACGCTAGTGCACCGAATGCCCCGTGAGTAGAGGTATGGCTGTCACCACAGACAATTGTTTTTCCTGGTTGAGTAAGTCCCAGCTCAGGACCGATAACATGGACAATTCCGTTGTCTGGATGATGAATATCAGCGAGTGGTACACCGAAGTCCTGACAGTTTTCCTGCAAGGTATCGATTTGCTTTTTCGAAACTGGATCGTTGATAGTAAGACGCTGGCGGGTTGGAACGTTGTGATCCATCGTCGCAAACGTTAGGTCTGGGCGGCGCACTTTTCGGCCATTCATTCGTAAGCCCTCGAATGCCTGAGGAGAGGTTACTTCATGAACGAGATGCAAATCAATATATAGCAAATCCGGCTTTCCTTCTTCTTGATATACAACATGCTGTTCCCAAATTTTTTGGATAATATTTTTTGGTGTTTGCATAGCTTCCTTCCTCACATTAATAGTTTTTAATTCTAGAAGGAAACCGCCAGCTCATTATCGAGAGCCTGGCGGTTTCCGCAAATGCTTTTTAAACGTAACAGCTCATGATACATTTTGAAGGACTTTGAGATTTGATATAATCCACAACCAGACGAGTCATTTCAGCAGTTCCTACTTTGCGTCCTTCAGCAATTTGCAGGTCGGCTGTATGGAAGCCCGCATCAAGTACGGATTGAACCGCGTCCTCAATCATTTTTGCCTCATCATCCAGCTTGAAAGAATATCTAAGCATTAAGGCAGCAGATAAAATCATCGCAACTGGGTTGGCAATACCTTTTCCAGCAATATCCGGTGCTGAACCATGAACAGGTTCGTATAGGCCGACTCCGGATTCATTCAAGCTGGCAGAAGGGAGCATGCCAAGTGAACCGGTCAATACAGAAGCCTCATCACTAAGGATATCTCCAAACATATTCTCAGTCACAATAACATCGAAATGTGAAGGATTTGTAATCAGCTTCATGGCTGCAGCATCAACTAAAACATGTTCAACGGCAACTTCAGGATACTGAGCCTTTTTCTCTTCAACAATTTCCCGCCATAGCTTGCTGGATTCAAGCACGTTTGCTTTATCTACAGAGGTAAGGCGGCCCCGGCGGCCTTGAGCTGCTTGAAACGCTTTGTCTACTATTCTTTCAATCTCCGTACGGCTATAGGCAAGCGTATCAACCACTGTCTGGCCATTGTCACGACGCTCACTTGGAGTCCCAAAGTAAATGCCGCCAGTTAATTCACGTACGATAAGGAGGTCGCTTCCTGAAACTACTTCTTCCTTTAATGGTGAAGTATGGAGCAGGTTTTTAAAGCCTTTGATCGGACGAAGGTTTGCAAATAAATCCAGTGCCTTTCGGATACCAAGCAAGCCTCTTTCTGGACGTAAGTGTGAGGGGTTGTTATCCCATTTTGGACCCCCTACAGCACCAAGTAAAACAGCGTCGGCTAGCTTACAGGCATCAACGGTTGATTCTGGAAGTGGAGTGCCGTAAAGGTCAATGGCTGCTCCTCCGATTTCATGGGTTTCGAAGCTAAAAGAGTGGTTATATTCTTCAGCAATTGCATTTAATACATCTTTCGCAGATTCAATAACTTCCTTGCCGATACCATCACCGGGAAGTAAGACAATTTGTTTTTTCATTAGAAGCAACCTCCTCATTTTTTTGGTTTAAGATGGGCGCCTAATATTAGGCGCTATGATTTTTAAAGTGCTGCAGGTTCTTTTATAAAAGCTTTTTGGTTAAAAAATACACGGTTAACAGCGTTCAAAAATGCTTTTGCGGAAGCCTCCAGCACATCCTGCGCGGAGCCGCGTCCGCTGACATTCGTTCCATTCACAGTCATTTTTACATGGACTTCTGCAAGAGCATCTCGTCCACGTCCAACTGAGCTTAAATTAAAATCAGTTAAATGTATTTCTTCTTTCACAAGTGCCTCTAGGGTATTAAAAAGGGCTTCGACGCTTCCAGACCCAGTTCGGGCTGTTTCTGCACGAATACCTTCAGGAGTCGTAAGGGCAACCGTTGCAGTAGGCAGGTTTGCTGATGCGTATTGGACTTGGAAAGCGACAAGCTCATATTTTTTCACATCGATAGCAGCTGTTTGAATATCCATTAAGATTGTAAATAAATCCTCATCGGTAACTTCTTTTTTCCTATCTGTCAATTGCTTGAAGGATTTAAAGGCATCGTTAAGCTTTTCTTGTGATAATTCAAAGCCCAACTGCTCGATTTTGTCTTTAAAGGCATGGCGGCCGGAATGCTTTCCAAGAACAAGGTCGTTGGATCCGACTCCAACCATTGAAGGTGTAATAATTTCATAGGTTAATGCATTTTTTAAGACGCCATCCTGGTGTATGCCGGATTCATGCGCGAAGGCATTTTTTCCAACAACAGCTTTATTAGGAGGGACCTTCATCCCGGTAAAGCGGCTCACCAAGTCACTGGTGCGTTTGATTTCTTTTAAAACTAGATTAGTAGTGAAAGGATATTTATCCTTACGAATATTTAAAGCAACAGCAATTTCCTCTAAAGAAGCATTACCTGCCCGTTCACCAATACCATTAATGGTACCTTCTACTTGTGTAACGCCATTTTCAATCGCTGCAAGTGAGTTGGCAACGGCCATCCCTAAGTCATCGTGACAATGGCACGATAAGGCTGCCTTATGAATATTTGGAACATTTTCCCTCACGTAACGGAACATGCGGCCATATTCCTCAGGTGTCGTGTAGCCTACTGTATCCGGAAGATTAATGACGGTTGCGCCGGCATCAATGACTTTCGTAATAATTCGGACTAGAAAATCAAGATCTGAGCGGGAAGCATCTTCAGCAGACCATTCAATATGCGGAAATCTTTGTCTAGCGTATGAAACCATATCCACAGCTGTCTGAACAACTTCATCCTCAGTTTTCATTAATTTATATTTCATATGGATAGGGGAGGTAGCAATGAAAACATGTAATCTTGGTTCGGCTGCATCTTTTAAGGCATCCCACGCAATGTCAATGTCCGATTTTGTTGCCCGGGCCAAGCCAGTCACGGAAGAGTTTTTAATTGCTCTGGCAATGGCCTTTACTGCTTCGAAATCGCCTTGAGAGGAAGCCGGAAAGCCGGCCTCCATAATATCTACGCCAAACCGCTCAAGCTGTCTGGCAATTTCTAATTTTTCAAGCTGGTTTAAATTTACACCAGGAGATTGTTCGCCATCGCGTAAGGTTGTATCAAAGATGTTAACGTGAACCATTTACCACCACTTCTTTCTTTTGGTTTACTGGTTTTTTAATAAATGGCATTAAGGCACGAAGCTCACGTCCGACTACCTCGATTTGATGATTGTTTTCGGCACGGTTAATGGCATTGAATTGTGGACGGTTTGCTTGGTTTTCAAGGATCCATCCTTTTGCAAATGCACCTGTTTGGATATCTTTTAATACTTCTTTCATGCGGGCCTTTGTATCTTCATTAACAACGCGTGGTCCTGAAACAAAGTCGCCCCACTGAGCTGTATCGGAGATAGAGTAGCGCATATTTTCTAGGCCACCTTCGTATAAAAGGTCAACGATTAATTTCAATTCATGTAAGCACTCGAAGTAAGCAACTTCTGGCTGATAACCAGCTTCTACAAGAGTTTCGAAGCCTGCTTTGATTAGGGCAGTAGTACCGCCGCAAAGAACAGCCTGCTCTCCGAATAGATCTGTTTCTGTTTCTTCTTGGAATGAAGTTTCTAATACACCTGCACGGGCAGAGCCAATACCTTTTGCATAGGCAAGGGCAAGTTCACGTGCTTGACCTGTGTAATCCTGATAAACTGCATAAAGGGCAGGGACGCCGGCACCTTCCGTATACGTACGACGTACTAAGTGTCCTGGACCTTTTGGTGCAACTAGGAATACGTCAACATCTGCAGGTGGTACGATTTGTGTAAAATGTACGTTGAAGCCATGAGCAAAAACTAATGCATTTCCGGCTTCAAGGTTTGGTTTAATGCTTTCTTCATAAACCTTCGGCTGCATTTCGTCTGGAAGAAGAACCATCACTACGTCTGCTTGACGGGCTGCTTCTGCAACAGATGTTACTTCCACACCATCTTCAACTGCTTTATCCCAAGATTTACCTCCGCGTAAGCCAACAACAACATCAAAGCCGCTTTCCTTTAAGTTAAGAGCGTGGGCATGACCTTGTGAGCCATAACCGATTACTGCGATTTTCTTTCCTTGTAAAACTGCCTCTTGAATATCACCGTTATATAGTACTTTTGCCATTATGAATCATCCTCTCAAATATATTAGTTATTTTAATAGTGAATATGTTGGTAGATCGTTTACTTGTGGCTGATGACCTCGTTGGAAGGCTGTCAGCCCTGTTCTGGCAATTTCTTTAATGCCGAAAGGTCGAAGCAACTCTATCAAAGCATCGATTTTGTCAGGGCGGCCTGTAATTTGAACGGCTAAACTATCTTTACTCACATCGATAATCAAAGCGCGGAAAGGATCAATAATTCCGTTGATTTCGCTGCGAAGCTGTGAACTGCTGGCCACCTTTATAAGTGCCAGTTCCCGTACAACGATTGCTTTATCCGTAATATCGGAAACTTTTAAAACATCAATTTGCTTGTTTAATTGTTTGGTAACTTGCTCAAGGCGCTGGTCGTCTTCCACTTCAACAACCAGAGTCATTTTTGAGATTCCATCCGTTTCGGTTTTCCCAACTGAAATACTCTCAATATTAAATTGCCGCCTTTGTAACAGGCCAGTAACTCGATTCAAAACACCACTGCGGTCTTGAACTGTTAGAGTGATAATTCGTTTCATGATGGTTTCACCCCAATCATTTCGTGTATTCCTTTACCCGGAGCAATCATTGGAAAAACTTTTTCCTGCTGGAGAACTCGACAATCCATAAGAACAGGACCATCATAAGCAAATACTTCCGGAAGCTTTGTGATTAGTTCTTCCTGTGTTTCAATCTTTAACCCGCGAATATGATAGCTTTCTGCCAGCTTTACAAAATCTGGCTGTGAATGAAGAATCGATTCGGAAATGCGGTTCCCATGCAGCAGTTCTTGCCACTGACGAACCATTCCAAGCGCTCCATTATTAACAATAATGATTTTGATAGGCAGGTTTTGTTCATAAATTACAGAAAGCTCCTGCAGGGTCATTTGGAAACCAGCATCGCCAACAATTGCTACAACAGTGCTTTCTGGAGAAGCCATCTGCGCTCCAATTGCGGCAGGGAAGCCGAAGCCCATCGTTCCTAGTCCGCCTGAGGTGACCCAGCGATGTGGTCGATCAAAATTGTAATATTGTGCGGCCCACATCTGGTGCTGGCCTACATCAGTTGTTACTACGGCATCCCCATTTGTAACTTTATGGATTGCTTCAATCAGCCATTGCGGGCTCATACCGTTAGGATTATGTTTATACCAAAGTGGGAATTCCGCTTTATATTTATTAAGCGTCTCTAACCATGCTTCGTGTTCGGGCGATTCAGCTGTCTGATTGAGCAGCTCGACTAACGCTTCTTTCGCATCGGAAACGATAGGAATAAGCGTCGGAACATTTTTCCCTATCTCAGCTGGATCAATGTCAATATGGGCCACTTTTGCATTTGGTGCGTAGTGTTTTAGGTTACCGGTAAGACGGTCATCAAAACGGGCACCGATATTGATAAGCAAATCACATTCATACATTGCCATGTTTGCGCTATAAGTACCATGCATTCCACCCATTCCTAAAGAGAGAGGATTGTTCGCTGGAAATGCTCCTAGACCAAGCAATGTTGTTACCACAGGAAGTTTATGTTTTTCTGCAAATTCTGTTAATTCTGCAGAAGCTTTGCCGTGAAGAACACCTGCACCTGCAAGAATGAGAGGCTTTTTCGCTTTTCCAAGTGCATCTGCCAGTTTTTTGATTTGAAGCGGGTTTGGCTTAGTAGTCGGCTGATAACCTGGCAAATGAATGCTTACTTCTTGTGGTTCTTCGAATAGTTCTCCGGCTGAAATATCCTTTGGAATATCGATTAGGACTGGTCCTGGACGCCCGGTAGAAGCAATATGGAAGGCCTCCTTCACGATTCTTGGCAGGTCGGAAATGGATTGGACCTGATAATTATGCTTCGTTATTGGTGTCGTGATTGCCATTACGTCTGCTTCCTGGAAAGCATCCGTTCCGATGACGCTTCGCGCAACCTGTCCTGTAAAAATCACAAGCGGTAAGGAGTCCATCATAGCATCTGTAATTCCTGTCACCAGGTTCGTTGCTCCAGGTCCTGATGTGGCGAGAACGACTCCTGGTTTCCCAGTAATTCGTGCATAACCTTCCGCAGCATGGATACTGCCTTGCTCATGACGGAAGAGAACGTGATTGATTCTCGCCTTTGCCCGATAAATAGCATCGTAAATTGGCAGAACAGCTCCACCTGGATAACCAAAAATGGTGTCAGCTCCTTCATTAATTAATAAATCAATGAGAAGGTCTGCCCCTGTTTTTGGTGCGGTACTGGTTTGGAATTCCAGTTTTGCTTCTACTTTCACCTTGTATTCCCTCCTTAAGGGTAATTGAATATTTTTGTAACATAGTAAAAAAGGCCCTATTCTTCCCGAATAAACTGCAGTTAAAAAATTAAAAGCAGAGTAATCGGGGAGAAAAGGCCTTTCATTTTCTCGGTACCACCCGGTTTCTACAGTATCCTCACGAATACTGCCTTATGAAGCGACATAAAAAACAAAAACGCTTCGTTTTGGTAACAGGTGCTTTAAGAAAAACACCCGATTAAGCCTACTAACTATAAATGTTCAGCTTAACACTCAGGGATGAGACCAGAATAAGTTGTATTACTGGGCTTCCAGCAACCCCAGCTCTCTGAAAATACAGTTTCTTATTCCTGTTCCCGTCATCGATTTATAATATTTTTTTGTCAAATGATTTTCACTTACACTTTTAGTACCTTAGCTTCCTTGGGAAGGGGAGAGGTACTAGTGGATCCCTGAAATGCTATTCTTTATATTTTCATAATCCCGCCAGTATTGGCAGAGGTAACAAGCTTTGCATATTTTGCAAGATAACCAGATTTAATTTTTGGTTCCGGTTTAACCCAAGTGGAGCGTCTTTCAGCTAAAACCTCTTCATCTACGAGAAGCTCAATGGAGCGTGCTTCAAGATCAATTAAAATTTTGTCGCCATTTTCAACAAGGGCGATAGGACCACCTTCGGCTGCTTCCGGTGAGATATGACCGATTGAGATCCCACGGCTTGCACCAGAGAAACGGCCATCGGTAATGAGGGCAACTTCTTTCGCTAACCCGCGTCCAGCAATTGCAGAAGTAGGTGCGAGCATTTCTGGCATCCCCGGTCCGCCTTTTGGACCTTCGTATCGAATAACAACGACATGGCCAGACTTTACAGTCCCATTATTAATGTTTTCTTGAGCTTCTTCCTGTGATTCAAAAACTATCGCTTCACCAAGGAAGGTCTTAATCGATGGATCTACTGCTCCAACTTTGATAACACCGCCATCAGGTGCAATGTTTCCATATAGGATGGACAGGCCGCCAACAGGGCTATATGGGTTATCTTTTGTCCGGATGACAGCCTCATTTGTGATTGTTGCTTCCTTCACATTTTCAGCAAGAGTTTTTCCTGTTATTGTTAAGCAGTTATCATGGAGAGCACCTTCAACTTGGTACAGCTCATTGATGATTGCACTGACACCGCCTGCACGATGAACATCGTCCATAGAATAATCAGACGCTGGCATAATTTTTGCTAAATAAGGAACTTTTTCAGCGATTTTGTTAATTTCGCGGAGATCGTATTCAATTCCGGCTTCATGGGCGATGGCTAGTGTATGTAACACTGTATTTGTTGAACCGCCCATTGCCATATCAAGTGCGAACGCATTATCAATTGCTTCTCTTGTAATGATATCGCGAGGGCGAACATCTTTTTTCACTAATTCAATCAAATGTCTTGCGGCCTGACGAATTAACTCATGTCTTTCTTCTGAAGTTGCTACGATGGTTCCATTTCCTGGAACTGTCATTCCGAGCACTTCCATGAGACAGTTCATCGAATTGGCTGTAAACATCCCTGAACAGGATCCGCAAGTAGGGCAGGCCTGAGTTTCGATATCTAACAGCTGCTGCTGACTAATGGTACCGTTATGGTAAGCACCAACTCCTTCAAATACTGAAGTGAGGGAAAGCTGCTTTCCAGAAGAGGAAACACCTGCTTCCATTGGACCCCCAGAAACAAAAACAGAAGGGACGTTGGTTCTGGCGGCTGCCATTAACATTCCCGGAGTGATTTTGTCACAGTTTGGAATGTAAAAAACACCGTCAAACCAATGGGCATTAATCACTGTTTCGGCACTATCCGCGATGATTTCACGGCTTGGAAGGGAATAACGCATTCCAATATGTCCCATGGCAATACCGTCATCAACGCCAATCGTATTAAATTCGAATGGAATTCCGCCTGCTTCCCGGATAGCTTCTTTTACAATTTCACCGAAATGATTAAGGTGTTTATGTCCAGGGATAATATCAATATACGAGTTACAGACACCGATAAACGGTTTTTCTAAGTCACTCGTCTTTACCCCGGTTGCGTATAATAGGCTGCGGTGGGGAGCTCGGTCAATCCCCTTTTTAATCATATCGCTTCGCATTTTTCTATCTCCTAACTGACGATGGCATGGTTTGCGCCTGTCGGGTAACAAGCCACTCCGTCCGTTGTGACAATTCGTCTAAATTCCTCTAATAATTGGTTTGTAATTTCTCCAGGCTTGCCGTCTTTAATTACTCGCCGATCTACTTCAATGACGGCAATAACTTCGACTGCTGTACCAGTTAAGAAAACTTCATCGGCCACATAAACATCATGTCTTGTGAAAGGAGTTTCTCTTATCTCGAAACCTTTTGCTCTAGCAACATCAATAATGGCATTTCGGGTAATGCCTTCTAATGCCCCTAAGTAAACGGGAGGAGTATAGATAACCCCATTTTTTACAATAAAAATATTATCGGCTGAACCTTCTGTTACATAACCTTGATCATTTAGCATTAAAGCTTCTTGAACGCCAACTTGATTGGCCTCCAGTTTAACAAGGATATTATTTAAGTAATTCAGCGATTTAATTTGTGGGCTCAGTACATCTGGGCGATTTCTTCTGCTCGCAACAGAGGCAATTTTGATTCCATGCTCATAAAACTCCTTTGGATACATGGTTAATTCCTCAGCGATAATGATGACGTTTGGATTAGAGCAGGAAGAAGGGTCCAGTCCAAGATTCCCTTTACCGCGTGAAACAACGAGACGAATATAGGCGCTTTCTAGCTGATTTTTTCTAATCGTTTCCACGATTAGCTCCGTCATTTCCTCCTGTGTATATGGAATCTTCAACATAATGGATTGAGCTGATTCATATAGCCTTTTCAGGTGGGCATCGAGCCTGAAGACGTTCCCGCTATATACGCGAATACCTTCGAATACTCCGTCACCATATAAAAAGCCATGGTCAAATACTGATACGACAGCATCCTCTTTCTTGACGAACTGGCCGCCAAGGAAAATCCATTGACTTCCCAACTTAACCACTCCTCTTTCATGATGAACCGCTTTAAACGATTAAATCCTCATTTTAAAAGAATAGCCTTGCCCCATCCCTGTTGTAGGGGGATGAACAAAGGCATCATTTACTATCAGTTTCTTATTGACGATAATCATACAACCAATCGGAAACATGGTCAATATAAAAATCAGACAATTCAAATTAATCAAAATAATTGGTAGCGTTTTCATTCTTGTCATGATAAGGAAAAGGAGAGGAAAAAATTTTTTGAAAATTTTTTTAAGTGAGTATTTTTGGGGTAGAAAGGAGGGGTGGAGAATCAGAGGAAAATAACTTGAAAGTGTTGGAAACCCGGATTAATTTCATTTTTCAGCATTTAGTCCCCAGGAGCAGAAATCACTACTGTAAAATAGCGTTTTCACCTATTCCAGCTTTGCAAGATATTCATACACCTCCCTTAAATTATAGAATCCTTTCTTTTGAGCTATCTCTAGATAATATCGCCAAACCTGCGCAGTCATAGCGGCATCTCCTAGAGCATGATGCCGATCCTTAATCTGAATCCCGCAAATGCCGCATACGTCTTCGAGCGGCATTGATTTCATATAGGGATCAGATAGTCGGATTAAAAAAGAGGTATCAATAATGCGATGATTAAATTTGGTTCGTAAAAAGTCCCAGGTTATTTTTTTCATAAATGCCTGTTCATGATTGGAGTGATGGGCGACTAGGATAGCGCCGTCAACGAATTTGAAAAACTGCATTAATACTTCTGAAGCAGACGGTGCCTTTCGCAATTCTTCTTCACGCAGATTGGTTAAGGCGGCAATTTCAGCAGATAGTGAAAGCTCTGATTTTATTAGTGAATAAAAAGTTTCTGCGGTTTCAATTATCGGCCCGTTCATTTTAATGGCACCAATGGATAGAACGTAATCTCCTTTTTCAGGATAAAATCCTGTTGTTTCTATATCAAACACAACTACTTTTAATTCGTTAAGAGGGGAGTCTAGTGTGTTTTTTTGTCTCATTTCTTTTTGCAGATTCCTAATAAAGGCCATCTGTTGTGGAGTGGATTGTCCTTGTATTCCTGCATAAATATTCAAATTGAGTTTTCCAGAAATTTGCCGAAAAAATTGGAACATCTCATTCATTCCCACTTTTAATCATCCTTTTCTATTAATCTTCTTACTAATCGAAAGAAGGCAGCACCGTTTCTTATAATGGTTTTTAACTCCTTATTTTGCTCTTTGCTGAGGATTTGAATGGGAATATAATGTCCAGATTTATAGTCAGTGTGATTTCCATATAAAAGCCGGTAGTTTAGTAATTGTAAAAACCGCTTTTTATATAAGTCCTTTTCAATTGAAGAAAGCCCTGCCTCTTGCATCTGGCCGAGTCTCGAAAGGGTGGAGGTTCCGGTCACATTCGCTTTAATCGCTAGAAGTCGTACAGCATTAACATATGGAAAGAGCCCTACTTCTTTTAGATTGAGAGAACCGGCATACGGACCGTGTGTTTCAACTAATAAATTTCCGAGTACGTTTACTCCTTTCTTAATGTATAATGTATTTCCTAAAACCTTAGAGATAAGCTGTTCTTTATGGACTGTTTGATAGACGATTGTTTTTAGTTTTTCGATATATTTATTCTCTCCATATATGGATCTTCCATCGATAAAAATGAGTAAATACCGTATGGATTCCCATGAGGAGTCTAAAAGCCAATTTGTTAGTTGCTGCTGCCATTCGAACATGGATTTACACCAAATAGGATTGTTGGCCATAACACCGCCATCACAGTAATCGTACCCTGCCAGATATAATCCTGCGGTAATCTCCATTCCTAACTTCAAAAAATAGGCTTGTGATTCTGGGCTTACTTCTTGATAAATGATCCCGTTGTCTTGGTCACTCCAAATAGACTGTTCAAATCTACCAGCGCTGCCCATGACAAAAAAAGAAAAGGAACAGGGAAGGGGACCATACTTTTCTTTTGTTCGGCAGACGGCTAATTCGATAACTTGTCTCATGATTTCATCATGGAAATCATTTAGCCTAAAGTGGTCGCGAGAAACCTCTCCGATCCGGCTATCCCTATAATTTCTAATCTCTAAGTAGCTGGAGTCCCCCATCCGTTTCACCGCATTTCTTTAATTTAACCCCCGCCCCAAAAAATCGCAGGGCAGGAAGCATGGTAAAGGAAAAATTTATGCGTTTAGTTTTTGTTCTGCCTTCATTAATTCAGGGTAGCCGTAACTGCCGTGTTCGCTCATATCAAGCCCAATGATTTCTTCTTCTTCCGAAACGCGAAGTCCGTTCATGAATGCTTTCATAATGGATAGAAGAATGAATGATACGATAAAGGCAAAAGCGCCGCAGGCAAGAACACCTATTGCTTGAACCCCTAACTGATGCAGGCCGCCGCCGTAAAATAATCCGGGCTGACCAACGGTTGCTAATTCTTTGGTTGCAAAGAAGCCAGTAGATAATGTACCCCATACTCCAGCTGTTCCATGAACTGATAACGCAGCAATCGGATCATCGATTTTTCTTTTTTCAAAAAAGCGGATGCTGTAAAAAACAAGAATTCCTGAGATAAAGCCAATCACGACAGCTGCCCAAGTATCAACAAAAGCACAGGATGCAGTAATAGCAACTAATCCTGCCAAAGCACCGTTTAGCATCATTGGAACATCAGCTTTTCCTAAAACCATCCACGAAATAATCATGGCAGCTACAGTACCGGCGGCGGCTGCCAAATTGGTATTGAGGGCAACGAAGCCGAAGAATCCTTTGTCAACGGATAAAGTACTGCCGGCATTAAATCCAAACCAACCAACCCATAAAAGTAATACACTTAAGGCTGTAAACACTTGGTTATGTCCAGCTAGATTATTAGCGGATCCATCTTTATTATATTTACCAATCCTTGGTTTTAAGATAATGGTTGCGGCTAAGGCTGCCATTGCTCCAGTTAAATGTACTACGGTGGACCCGGCAAAGTCTTGTTTGCCGTGCTCTGCTAACCAGCCGCCGCCCCAAATCCAATGAGCGATTGGAGGGTAAACGATTAGAGAGAAAAGAACAGCGAATACTAGGTAAGCCCCTAATTTAGCGCGTTCGGCAAATCCGCCAAATGCTATCGTTAGCGATATGCCTGCAAAGGCCAACTGAAATAAAAAGAAAACAGAACCAGAGAGTGATAAACTATCGATATCATAGCCTGAGTAAAAGAAATCGGAAAAGCCGATCAGGGAATTGCCCTTTCCAAAAATTAACCCAAAGCCCACAGCCCAAAACACAATCGAGCCAATTCCAAATGTAAGGATTGTTTTGCCGGCAATGTGCCCGGCATTTTTCATACGGGTTGAACCGGTTTCTAATAGGATGAACCCTCCAATCATTAAAATGACAAGGACAGCTCCCAGCATGACCCACAAACTGTTCATCAAGAATACAGTATCCATTAATACTCCTCCTTTTGACTATGTTAATTTTCTTAACATTCGGTGTAGTTGTATTTTTACATGGATGAGGAGGATGTTTCTATAAGTTTGTTAGAATACCTCACATGGTTTTTTGCTTTTGCCAAAAAAAGACCAACTTCTGTTAGGAAGTTGGTCCTTTCCGTAATCCAAACTGGGCGTTCAGTTGTCCTTGGATCATCTTTCTTCTGACATCTTCTTGGTTTTGTTTCTTTTGGGCTCGCAGCATTTCCTTTCGGATTTCATGTGTCTGGACGCCGTCTTCAATTTTGTTGGCGATTTCCACCAACAGCTCTACGTCGGCAAAGGAGTATTTTCGGCTGCCGCCTGGTGTTCTTTCAGGGAAAATCAATTTTCTTTCCTCGTAATAGCGAATTTGACGTTCGGAAAGACCGGTCAGGTCCCTGACGACCCCTATGGTAATAACCTTTTTATCTTTATAGGACATGTCATTTCCCATGACTTCTATCACCACACAATATTAGCATTCTATAAAACTGTTTCGTATACGATATTTTATGTTATATTTTCTCACATGAACTGGGGAATTGGAACAAAAATGATTAAATTTTGAAAAAATATACTTTGAGGGAGTTGATTTTTATTTGTCGTCAGGGGAAAAAGCTTTTTTGTAAATACCCTTCAGTTCACTTATAGTAAGGGAGGTAAGTTTAGGGTCAGAAGATTGAAGGATACCTGATTCTAGCAGTCTTTTAATATAAAAATTCCGTAGCTTTTCTATTCCTTCCCTGAAATGTTTTCCCAACCTTCTCCTCTCCTTTATTAGCAATTTTGAAGTGTTCGTAGAAGATCATTTGCTTTCGAACCGAGTGTTTTCATTAATTCTTCATACAACTCATCTCTTATTTGATCTAATTTAAGGATTTTTTCAGCTAATTGAATGTCATTCTTTTGATACATAATAATCTCCCTTTCAATGGTTTATAATGAAAAATTTAGCTGAATTTTTGCAGTTTGTCAGCGAAGCTGTTAGATAAATTAACAACCTTTTTCCACTATAGATTGGTTTTGAAAGTGATTCTCACAAAAAAAGAACCGGGCAATTGCCCAGTTCTGTATTTTTTAGAATTCTCCATCAAAAGGTGTAAATGGAATGTTAAATCTTCTTTCCAAGACACGAAGCCGTTGATTAACGCGCTGAAGCCGGCGTTGAAGTTGGTTAATTTCCCTCTCTTGGCGCTCATTTTGCCTTTCAAGTTGATTGAGGCGGCGCTCTATTTGCTGTGGTTGTCTATCAGGTTCATAATCATAATCATAATCATAATACTCTGGCTGTGAGTAAGGCAATGCTTGTGGATACTGGTTTATTTGTCCGTAAGGGTTATATTCAACGGGGGCTTGAGGAACTTGGTAATAACCATATGGATTCATCGGGCAACTCTCCTTTTGGTAATAGATACCCTATAAATTATGTAGTTATTCGCGGAGAGAGACGGCGAATGCCTATATACTCCTAAAACTTATTTCTCCCAGTCTGAACTAAAAGAAAAGGAAAAAAATGAGAATATTTTTCCTAGAATAATATGTTGATATTTCACTTTACCCTATTAGTATAGTAATAAATTAAAATAATGAATAAAATTCCATAAAAAATTATATTTATTTTTATTCAAAATATTATTAATGTTTGGTAAAATTGTTTTTATAATAAAATATTTAGGAGGTCAAAAGATGAAAAAAATGAAAATTATTTCTAGTGTATTAATAGCCGCATTTGTTTTTATTCTTTCTGCGTGCGGGACGAGCAAAACGACTGGAGGCAGCAGTGATGACAAAACTCTAAAGGTCGTAACGGATGCAGCTTATGCGCCATTTGAATACATGGATAAAGGAAAAGTAGTCGGGTTTGATGTTGATTTTATGAATGCAGTTGCCAAAGAAGCTGGATTAAAAATTAAGATTGAGAATGTAGGATGGGATCCTTTATTTGTGGAATTAGACAAGAAAACAGCGGATATCGGTATGTCAGCGATTACCATTAACGATGAAAGAAAGCAATCATATGATTTTACAAGACCATATTTCCTATCTACCAACAAGATTCTTGTTCCAAAAAACAGCGATATTAAGAGCGGGGCAGATTTGAAAAACAATAAAACAATTGCCGTTCAAAATGCAACGACTGGTCAGGAAGCGGTTGAAGGTCTTCTTGGTAAAAATAATGAGAAAATCAAAAAATTTGAAAATAACAATCTAGCCATTCAAGAAATGAAAAGCGGCGGAGCGGATGCGGTTGTTGCCGATAACACTGTTATTGAACAATACGTTTTAAACAATCCAAAAGATAACTTTGTTGTCATTGAGGATTCTGCTGCTTTTGCACAGGAGTTTTACGGACTAATGCTGCCAAAAGGAAGCAAGCTGAAAGCAGATTTGGATAAAGCGATTAATACCCTTATGGAAAATGGGGAGTATGCAAAAATTTACAAGAAGTGGTTTAAAGTAGATCCAGATTTAAGTAAATTACCAAAAGAATAAGAACCGTTAACAACAGGAAATTGCGTAACTCAATTAATAGCAGTTACGCAATTTTTGGTTATATTGCTGAAACAGGCTTCATGATGAATAGGCAGGGGGATGTTAGATGGATATTAGATGGGACATTTTAGCTGAATATGCTCCATTTTTTCTTAAAGGAACGTTATTAACGATAGGACTTTCAATTGCAAGTATTTTAATAGGAACTATACTTGGCCTGTTTATTGGATTAGGGAAAATGATGAGAAATAAGCTTCTCGCATTACCGTTTAGTGTGTACGTTACCTGCTTTAGAGGGACGCCTTTACTTGTACAAATTTTATTAATACACTTTGCAGTTGTACCCCTTTTTCTCGGGGAAACAAACGCGATCGTGGCAGCTATTGTAACCCTTTCTTTAAATGCAGCAGCCTATATCGCTGAAATTTTCCGCGCCGGTATCCAATCGATTGATCGGGGGCAAATGGAGGCAGCCCGCTCACTCGGGATGAATCATGTACAAGCTATGCGCCATGTGATCCTGCCGCAGGCAGTTAAACGAATGATTCCTCCGCTGGGAAATGAATTTGTCGTGTTGATTAAAGAATCATCGCTGGCATCAATCGTTGCCGCCCCAGAGCTAATGTATTGGGGGAAAGCGATGCAGGGACAATATTTTCGTGTCTGGGAGCCGTATGTAACGGCCGCGATTATTTATCTGGTATTAACCCTTTCTTTAAGCTTTCTGTTAACGCGCCTTGAAAGGAGGCTGGCAACCGAATGATAAAAGTAGAAAAATTAAAAAAGTCATTTGGAAGCAATGAAGTTCTCAAAGATATTAATGTTTCTGTAAAGCCGCAAGAGGTAGTGGTGGTGATTGGACCTTCAGGTTCTGGAAAATCAACATTTCTGCGCTGCTTAAATATGCTTGAGACGATTACGGGCGGCCATGTCTATATTGAAGGAATCGATTTGACCGATAAAAAGACGGATATCAACAAAGTGCGGACAGAAGTGGGCATGGTATTCCAGCAATTTAACCTGTTCCCTCATAAATCGGTAATTGAAAATATTATGCTGGCTCCAATGAAGGTAAGAAATGTGCCGGCAGAAAAAGCGAAGGCAAAAGGTTTAGAACTTCTAAGAAAAGTTGGCTTAGAGGATAAAGCAGATGCTTATCCGGATTCCTTATCAGGTGGACAAAAGCAGCGTGTAGCGATTGCCAGGGCGCTTGCGATGGAACCAAAGATTATGCTTTTCGATGAACCAACCTCCGCGCTTGACCCGGAAATGGTCGGTGAGGTATTAGAAGTTATGAAGCAATTGGCCAAAGAAGGTATGACAATGGTCGTTGTCACACATGAAATGGGCTTTGCAAAAGAAGTGGGAGACCGCGTCATTTTTATGGACGGTGGAGTTGTCGTTGAAGAAAACGTTCCAAAGGAATTATTCGAAAATCCGAAAGAAGACCGGACCAAGTCATTTTTGAGTAAAGTATTATAAGAAAAAGTGAGGCTGAAGCAGCCTCACTTTTTCTTATGGACTTGCCATTAAAAGTCAAAAACGTCAACGATTTGGTCCGCTTTTATTCGGTTTTGACATAACCGAAAAAGGTGGTCATAAAACCCGTCTACTTCTTCCACTGATGCGGGGAGTTTGATTTGTACGGTAGTGGAGCCAAACATTTGTTTAAAATAAGCTTTCCGTTGATCGTTTTTCCCGTCACGTTTAAACGGCTTATACATCCAAACAATGTACGGGGAACCGTCTATATCATGAACTTGGCGCAGCTCGGCTACTGTCGTCGATTTATCATGGGCATAAATCACCAAATAATAAATATCATTGCGATGCCAATCAATAAAGACAAAATAATAACCAGTGTCGGTTTCTGGACGAGTCACCTCATAGGCAGCTAACGTTTTCTTTCCGTTTGTCCACTGGTGGAACTTTGGAAGGGTGCCGTTGACCGTATCAAGTTTTCTAATTTCGTAGATGGATGAATTTGATTGTTCAATATAATTTGATAATAAAATTGCTTGGTCCTTTTCCAAAGTTTATTCTCCTTTAGTCTTTGGCCTAATTATACTAGGAAGGTTGATAAGAAAGGAAGTCTATTGTGACGTGATTTGCATCACTTCTTCATTTGTTACTTTTGATTTTCTAGTTTTGTTTTTCTTGGAGTTTTTGGCATTCCGGTATTGTGAAGGTGATAGATCCGTTACACGCTTAAAGGATTGTGCAAAGAATGACTGAGAAGAAAAGCCGGTAATGGCTGATATACTAGAAATTGGGTAATTGGTAGTTTCTAACAAAATTTTACTTTCCCGGATACGGATTTGAATTAAATATTCAATCGGTGAAACGCCGAATGCTTTCTTGAAGGAGTGGGAAAGGTAGTATTTATTGATATGACCAACCTCTGCAAGAGTATCTAAATTAATCTCTTCGCGAAAATGCTGCTTAATATAATTTTTGATAAATGCCACATCTTTACTAATCTTTTCAGAAGAGGTCTTCTCAAGGTTAAAAGTCTTTTTTCTCATCATTTTAAGTAGTAGGATTTCTAAAATATTGTGGATGATCAACTCATAATCTTCCTTTTGATTTTCCACTTCCTCCATCAATTGCTGGAGGTAAAAGAGATAGACCTTATGCTCCTCTTTATAATTAAAAAAAGTGGCCTGTATCCCAGGGTCATCTGGTGATGAAAAAGCAAGGCCCTGGATACCAAGTGCAATATATTCGAGCGGGTAATCGGGGCCGGACTTTTCGGTGTGCTCGATATTGGGATTAATGACAATTAAATCATGCTCTTTGATGGGGACTTCCTCTTTTGAATAGATAAAAGTTCCCTTCCCCTTGGTAATATACAAAATTTCTGTAAAGTGATGAGTATGATTCGTACTATGCCAATCTTTATCAAATTTTGCTTTTGTTACATAGAGAAGTTTGATAGGAAGATGGCCTCGTTCTGAATTTGGAACTTCATAAACCTCATTGGACAAATAAACCCCTCCTTTATAGACACTTTTCTCCATATTATAGATATTTTAGTGAATTATTACAACGGAAAGCAAGATATCTAAAAAACAGAACAAGATGTTTATTGTGAAAGCGTTTTTACCTCCCTTATAATTTACCCATAAAGGGAATAGAAAGAGGAGGGTCAAGATGAAGATAAAAAAGAAGCTTTTTTTGTCAGGAATGACAGCGTTATTATCTCTTAGTTTAATAGCTTGTCAGAGTAGTGAAACCTCAAAGGTAGATGACTCGAAGGAAGGTAAAGATTCAGGTAAGAACCAAACTCTTCACATTGCAGCACTTGAATCAGCTTATGGGAAAGATATGTGGACCAAAGTGGCACAAGCTTATGAAGAGGCTAATCCGAATGTTAAGGTTGAGTTGACGGCAGATAAAAATCTTGAAGAAGTCATCAGCCCGAATATGAAAGCGGGGAACTATCCTGACGTAGTGTTATTGGCAACTGGAAGAAAACTGGCACTGACCGAAACATTAATTAAAGATAAAGCATTAGAAAACATTACAGATGTTTTGGATAAAAATGTTTATGGCGAGGACGTCAAAGTAATGGATAAGCTGGTCCCAGGTTTCACTGATACACTCGCCACAAATCCATATAATGATGGCAAAACGTATATGGCACCGATGTTCTATAGTCCAACAGGGTTATTCTACAATGCTGCCTTATTAAAAGAAAAAGGCTGGGAAGTACCAAAGACTTGGGATGAGATGTGGGCATTAGGTGATAAAGCAAAAGCGGAAGGAATCTCTTTATTTACGTATCCTACGACAGGTTACTTTGATGCCTTCTTCTATTCCTTACTATTAGAAGTGGGCGGACCTGATTTCTACAATAAAGCAATGAAATATGAAGATGGCATTTGGGAATCTCCAGAAGCAACGAAAGTCTTTGAGATTGTCGGTAAATTAGCGAAATACACGGCGCCAACAACCGTTGCCAATGCCAATGACAAAGACTTTACAAAAAACCAGCAATTGATTCTCGATAATAAAGCACTGTTTATGCCAAATGGTACGTGGGTCGTGGGCGAAATGAAAGATGCCCCAAGAGCTGATGGCTTTGAATGGGGAATGACAGCGTTGCCGGCTATTGAAGATGGCGGTGACCGCTATGCCTTTACGTTCTTTGAACAAATGTGGGTGCCGGCCCAAGCGAAAAATAAAGACGCAGCAAAGGATTTCTTAACGTTTGTGTACTCGGATAAAGCAGCTGAAATATTTGCAGAAGCTGGTGCGATTCAGCCAATAGAAGGAATCTCTGAAAAGCTGACGGGTGACAATAAACTATTCTATAGTATTTATGATTCCGGAGCAAAGGCAGGTATGGGTGGATTTGCTGCAACAGAAGCTGTTGAGGGTGTCAGCATGGCAGATACATTATTCAGATCGGTCGACAGTATTGTTTCTGGAGATAAGAAGGTAAAAGATTGGCAAAATGCCGTTGAAAAGGTGAGTGACCAATTACGGTCAGCATTAAAATAATAATTCACTCGTATAACGGTGAGAAATCTTCCTCACCGTTATATTTATTAATCGAGGTGATAGTCATGAATAAAACGACAGAAAAAAGGATTTTTATCTTTGTTTGTACGATACCTGCACTAATTTTGTTAACCATTTTTATGATTATTCCTACGATTCAGGTGTTCAGGATGTCTTTATATAAGTGGGGCGGATTTTCTAATAATAAGGTATTTGTCGGGCTCGAAAACTTCAAAATTCTGTGGAATGATATGAACTTCTTCCGATCTCTTCAAAATAGTATTGTATTGATTGTAATCGTTACACTCCTCACCATGGTGGCGGCCATCTTGTTTGCCACTTTGTTAACGAGAGAAAAGATGAGAGGCAACAGTATTTTCCGAATTATTTTCTATATCCCTAATATCTTATCGGTGGTGGTCATTGCTGGTATTTTCTCTGCGGTTTATGACCCGACAACAGGTTTGTTGAATAATTTACTTGCATTATTTAACCTCGAACACTTGCAAAAAATGTGGCTCGGCAATCAAAAGATTGCTATCTACAGCATCGGCGGTGCGCTCGTCTGGCAGGCAATTGGCTATTATATGGTCATGTACATGTCAAGTATGGCCAGTATTCCGGAAAGTTTTTATGAGGCTTCTGCCTTGGAAGGTGCAGGAAGGATTAGGCAATTTTTCAGTATTACCCTGCCGTTAATTTGGAATAACATCCGGACAACGTTAACCTTCTTCATAATTAGTACGATAAATTTAAGTTTTCTACTCGTCCAAGCAATGACCGGCGGCGGACCTGATGGAGCGACGGAAGTCTTTTTAAGCTATATGTATAAGCAGGCTTATACCAATTCTTCCTATGGTTATGGTATGGCGATTGGTGTGGTGATCTTTCTATTCTCATTCGCCTTATCTGCGATCGTCAGCTTTGTCACCAAACGGGAAGTGTTGGAGTATTAAGGAGGTCCATGAACGATGAAAACACAAAAAGGAATGAGTGCTGAAACAGTTTACCGTATATTTATCTACGTTGCTCTCATTACATTAGCCGTCTCTATCATTATCCCTGTAGCATGGGTTTTCTTAGCTTCAGTGAAGCAAAACTCGGAATTTTACGGAAGCCCTTGGGCCATGCCAAAAGGTTTCTATTTTCAAAATTTCATTGATGCTTTTCAAAAGGCAAACATGGGTACTTATATGTTAAACTCCGTCCTCGTGACTGCTTTGGCGCTGCTCATTTTATTGGCTGTCGCCCTGCCAGCGGCCTATGTGCTTGCCAGATACAACTTTAAAGGCAGTCTATTTATGAATGGCCTGTTTAAAGCAGGATTATTTATCAATGTAAACTATATTGTTGTTCCGATATTCCTACTGTTGTTAGATGGGGATGCCTTCTTAAGGGGACAATTTGGCGATGGATTCCTGCTGGACAATTTATTTATTTTAGCTGTTGTTTATGCCTCGACGGCACTGCCTTTCACCATTTATTTGTTGTCCAGCTATTTTCAATCACTGCCTTCCACTTATGAGGAAGCGGCGCTCGTCGACGGCGCTGGCTATTTTAAGACTATGATTTCGATTATGATTCCTATGGCCCGTCCCAGTATTATAGCTGTTATTTTATTTAATTTTCTAGCCTTTTGGAATGAATATATTATTGCTCTAACCTTAATTCCGGGTCCGAATAAGACATTGCCTGTGGGGCTGATGAACTTAATGGCGGCTCAAAAGTCTGCCGCTAATTACGGCCAAATGTATGCGGGTATGGTACTCGTCATGCTCCCAACCTTGATTTTATACATCATGGTACAAAAGAAATTAACACAAGGAATGACCCTTGGCGGATTGAAGGACTAACAGCCGCCTAGTGAAATCCGATCGGAGGACTTATCCAATGAAAGCTACTATAGTCGTAATCCTAAAACTCGTCGTTTTAATCATTTGTCTCTCATTGGTTATCATTGGCCAAAAGACAGTGGGTAAACTTGAACTGGGCTTGATGTTACTCGGATTAGCCGGTCTCTTAGGACTGCTTTATGATTACAATCGAAAATATGTGTAAAAAAAGACTAAATATCAATAGATTATAAGATTGTGGAGGCGTTTAGATGATTACCTATGATAAAAAAAGCTGGAAGATTCATAATGAAAGAATCTTTATCCTATCTGCTGCGATCCACTATTTCCGTCTTCCAAGAGCGGAGTGGAGCGAAGTTTTAGATATGGCGGTAGCAGGAGGATGCAATACAATCGAAACGTACATCCCATGGAATTTTCATGAAATGAATGAAGGGGAATGGGATTTCTCCGGCGACAAGGATTTAGCGCATTTTTTTCAGTTATGCGCTGAGAGAGGATTGTTTGTGATTGCGAGACCAGGGCCGTATATTTGTGCTGAATGGGATTTTGGCGGATTTCCTTGGTGGCTCTCTACGAAAAAGGCGATTCAATATCGCTCCGCTGATTCTGTCTATTTACAATATGTAGATAAATATTTTGATCAGGTTATACCAATCATTGATGAATTTCAGTTGACGAAAAAAGGGACCATCATCATGGTCCAAATCGAAAACGAGTTCCAAGCTTATGGCAAACCAGATAAAACGTATATGGAATATTTAAGGGACGGTATGCTGACAAGAGGCATTGAGGTACCATTTGTTACCTGCTACGGAGCTGTTGATGGAGCTGTAGAATTCCGCAATTTTTGGTCGGATGCCAAACAAGCCGCTGAAATCTTAGATGAGCGGTTTGCCAATCAGCCGAAAGGGGTTATGGAGTTTTGGATCGGCTGGTTTGAACAATGGGGCGGAAATAAAGCGAATCAAAAAACACCGGAGCAGCTTGAACGTGAATGTTACCAGCTCTTGATTAATGGATTCTCTGCGATCAATTATTACATGTATTTCGGCGGCACCAATTTTGATCATTGGGGCGGCAGGACGGTTGGAGAACAGACTTTTTCAACGACATCATACGATTATGATGTTGCGATTGATGAATATTTACAGCCAACAAGAAAATATGAGGTTTTAAAAAGGTTTCATGCCTTTACAAAGTGGCTCGAACCTGTATTCACAAATGCAGAACAAACAGGTGCGGATTTAAAACTTCCTAGTTATCTAGAATCTCAGCGGATCGTCAGTCACCATGGTGAAGTGATATTTATTGAGAATCATAGACAGGAACGAGTCCAATCTCAGGTTTTACTTGATGGTGAAACGATTCCGTTTGCGATTGAGGCAAATGCGGTTTTACCGATTGTCCGTCATGTGGACGTTGGAAACAGCTTTTCCATTGTGACACTCACTGGTCAGACGACTGGGTTCGAAACCGATAAGGCGGTCATTTATCAAGAGGAAGGGCAGCGTTCGTTTTTAAAATTACAGCTTAATAGAAAGGCTGAAGTTCATTGTCCTATGCCGAATCGCTTTGAAATCAATGAAGATGGCCTGGTTACGTTTCATTTATTCCATGGAAGCCAGCCGCAAACCGTTCAGCTTTCCTTTGAAGATGGTATCAGCTATTCGATTGAAGTGGTTTCAAGAAAATCTTTAGAAAAAGCGGTTACTCATTTGGAAAAGAGCACGGCAAACCATCCATTACATTGGAAAGCGGCAGATGAAAAGCTTTGTTTTTTAAGCGGAAACTTGAAAGAGGGAGATAAACCGCTTGATTTTAGCAGCTTCGGACAGTTTAGCGGGTATTTAGGTTATGAAAGTGAATTTTATGCTGAAGAAACGAAGAATACGACGATTGTTTTCACGAGAATCGAGGATCCCGTCATGGTCTTCTGTAATGATCAATATGTTGACAAGCTTAGCATGATTGGGGCTGCAGCCATTGAGGTTCCTGTTAAGAAAGGGAAAAATACACTAACATGCCTTGTCCAGAATATGGGAAGATTCAATTATTCTCAAGCCATCGGGGAACCAAAAGGGATGAGTGAAGCCCCTGCTCTTAATGGAAAGTATCTATCAATACGGGAAGGATGGCAGGTTGAAGGGTGCGGTGTACCTCATCATTTATCCAGCATCCCAAAAATTGAAGGGCGTATTGGTTTTTTGAATTCCTTCTTCAATGACGGATATGATCGTGCAATTCTTGTTGGTGACGGAGTTTCGCGGGTTCAGTTAAATGGAAGGTCAGTAAAAATGTTGATGGAAAGTCAAACGGCTTGGTCAAGAGGCAGTGCTGTCTATGGGGTTGCAGATATCAGCGATGCTTTAAAGCAGGGGGAGAACGTAATCGATTTAGATGCGCAAAATCTTTCTAGTATTCGCCGGTTTGATCTCTATTTGTTTAATGAAAAGGAGCAAATCCGCAATTGGAAAACAAAATCATTTGCTCAGCTTCAAGAGGAAAAGGAATGGACAGTTGCGAATCCACAAATGATTTCTCCACGCTGGTATAAAAGTTCTTTTGACTGGAAGCCAGAAAACAGTCCGATTGTAAAAATTCGGTTGGATGGTATGAGTAAAGGCTGTTTTTGGGTAAATGGCCATTGTTTAGGACGGTACTGGAACATTGGCCCGCAGGAGGAATATAAGATTCCGGCATCCTTATTAAAGGAACATAATGAAGTTGTTATTTTTGATGAAGAAGGCTTAAGGCCAAATCAAGTCGTTATTCATTCATACATTCCAATAATAGAATAGAAATACGGAGTTTATCATTTATTTACAAGCGTAATAGGATCTTTCGTATTGTTTTGATAGACACAGATAATCTTAGTTTGTTAGATACTGGTTGTCGGGTTGACTCTACATGTGTTGGTCTTAATTCCATAAAAGCTCATCTCCATAATATTAGATTTTTTGAACTGGTTTTATATTAGTATCGTGCTGAGTATCGATAAAATATTGTTATGGTTACCATAATGTTTTTTGATTTTACATTAAACTCGTATAAACTTAAAGTTTTAATATAAGCTGCAGCAGTCAAGAACACGAACTGAAGCAGCTTATATTAGAGATTTTAGAGAAATACGACTATCGTGCAATGCCCCTATTTATACAAGGTCTTCTGCCTTAACGTTGTAGATTCGTATATTCCCGACGCTGTCTATCAGGATGTTTATATTATAGGGTTGACCCATCAACCCATTTTGTCGTATATTATAACTGTAAGAAATTTCCACGATTAAGACTGAAAGAGAGGAGGGGGATGGATTTTATATTAGAAATAAAACAGAAAATGCATCCCAGTAGGCAGCAAGGGCAATACAAATAAAGAAGGCAACGAATGGCTAAATTGATCATGACAACACATCCATCAAACATCCATTTAACACTCATCTACGATCATTTCTCAATCGCAAATTCCCTATCAATATAGATTTTACGTAATCCTTTATTATATCAACTTCATTTCTCATTATATTGGATCCACTAGGAATTGTATAAGCCAATTATCAGTACGAAGGGTTAAAGACTATTGGAATTCATTTTCGGTAAACCATTATTACATTCGGAGGTAGAATATTTTAAGACGTAAAGCTAGGTTTAAAAAACTGATAGCTTGACTTTTTTATTATGTTTTTCCGGAAAACGTTCAAATAATATAATGCAAACGTTTTCCTAGATTAAAATAAAATTTATAGATTAATAGGAGTGAATGAGGATGGAAACTGTAAGAATTGGTATCATCGGTGCTGGACTTCGAAGCGGGATCGCGAAGTACTGGCATAATCCTGGCGGAAAATCAGAAGTTGTTTCGGCTGCCGATGTTTCCCTGGAAAGATTGAAGACATTTAGAGAAAAAATTAATGAACATGCCTACATTACTACAGATTATAATGAGCTTTTAGCCCGCACAGATGTTGATGCTGTCGCTATTCTTTCACCTGATTATTTGCATGAGGAACATGCCATCGCTGCACTAAAAGCAGGAAAACATGTCTATTGTGAAAAGCCATTAGCAATCACAGTAGAAGGCTGTGATCGGATTATCGAACAAGCAGAAAAAGCAGGAAAACATTTAATGGTTGGTTTCAATATGCGCTATATGAGCATGTATCAAACGATGAAAGAGATTATAGACTCGGGTGTAATTGGTGATATTAAAGCCGTTTGGGTAAGGCATTTTGTCGGATTAGGCGGCTATTACTACTATCATGACTGGCATGGAACCGCAAAAAACACTACTTCACTGTTGCTGCAAAAAGGTTCACATGATCTCGATGTCATCCATTGGATTACAGACAAATATACAAAAAGAGTTTCTGCTTTTGGCAGCCTGGACTATTACGGAGGGGATAAGCCTAATCACTTAACCTGCCCTGATTGTGAATTAATAGATACTTGTCCTGAAGCTAGTCTACATACGTTAACACAATGTGCTTTCCGAGAAGAAATCGATGTTGAGGATAATAATATGTTGATTATGGAGCTTGAAAGCGGTATTAAAGCATCGTACTTACAATGTCATTTTACACCAGATTATTCTAGGAACTATACCTTTATTGGGTCTAAAGGCAGAGTTGAAAATGATGATGTAAATGGAAAGGTATACATAAAGACAAGAAAAACCAATTCATGGAACGAATTTAGCGATATTACCTATGACATGAAAAAAGAACAAGGCAGTCATGGCGGAGCTGATCCGAAAATCACTAATGATTTTGTTGATTTGGTGCTATACAACAAACAGCCATTAACCACACCATTTGCGGGAAGAATGAGCGTTGCGGTTGGCTGTGCAGCAACTGAATCAATCCGCTCTGGTGGAAAAGTGGTAGAGATCAGTCAAGACCCAAGCAAAATTATCGTTTAAATTTCTACCACACAGAAAAGGGGAATGATAGATGGGAAATAACGGACTTATGGGGAAATTCAATCATTTTGCTGAAAAGCTCATGAGAATTGCACAATTTCAAATGCTCTGGGTAGTATTTTCACTTTGTGGAGGTGTGATCTTAGGGATCATGCCCGCTACGGTAGGTCTATATACTGTTATGCGCAAATGGATGGTAGGAAACGCTGAAAATCGTTCATTCGTAAAATTATATTGGACTACATTTCGGAAGGAGTTTTGGAAAGCAAACGCTTTAGGATTTGCGATCACAATCGCTGGCGTTCTAATTTATTTGAATTTTTCCCTTATCCGCTTTTCGCATGGAGTTACATATTGGTTTCTACTAATCTTTGTTTTCATGCTATGTATTTTGTTCATTATTCTTCTATTATTTATCTTTCCTGTATATGCCCATTTTGATACTAAGTTCGGTCGATACTTTAGCATTTCATTATTAATAGGTGTTTCATTCCCTTTTCATACACTTCTTATGGTCGTCGGGAACTATGGATTATATTTATTGTTCATGACCGTACCAGGATTCATTCCAATCTTTAGTGTAAGTCTGTTCTCGTTCTTTTCAATGTGGGTGTCAATGAAGGTATTTAAAAGTATGGATGAGATAAAGGAAAGCGATTCGGTAAAAAAACCTTCAAAAATAAAAGGGTTATTTCAGAATAATTTAAGGCCTGTTACAAATAACAAAGGAAATTTAGATTCAAGTACTTGAACCAGGCATTCATTTGAAAGGAAGTGACGTAGAGAGATGGAAGATTTACAAAGAACACCAGAATTAATAGGGGATTTAAAGGAAGAAACAAATTTAACAATCAAACAAAGGAAAAGTATTCTGAAAAGAATGTGGAAAGAGCGTTACCTTTATCTATTGTTATTGCCTGGACTTCTCTATTTTATTATCTACCGGTATATTCCTATGGCTGGGAATATTATCGCTTTTCAAGATTTTAGCGCCTTTCAGGGGTTTTTCAATAGTGAGTGGGTCGGACTTAAACACTTTAAAACCATATTTGAGAATCGTGAAGTTATTCGGGTATTGTGGAATACATTATCCCTATCTTTTCTTCAAATCGTCTTTGCCTTTCCAATTTCTATAATTCTAGCGATTATGCTAAATGAAGTGAGCTCAAGTTTATATAAAAGAGTGATCCAATCAATAGTTTATCTTCCCCATTTTTTATCTTGGGTGGTCGTTATCGGCATTGTAACGATTTTATTAAAATCAGATGGAATTGTAAATAAAATCATTGGAAGCGTTTTCGGTGTGGAACCTATTGGATTTTTACAGGATCCTCACTGGTTTATGCCATTGGTTATTCTTGAGGTAATCTGGAAGGAATCTGGATGGGGGACCATCATCTTCCTTGCTGCATTATCAGGAATTAATCCAAGTCTTTACGAAGCTGCAGCAGTTGATGGTGCCAACCGTTGGCAGCAGATATGGCATATTACACTGCCTGCTCTAAAAAGCACAATCATTATCTTATTAATATTACGATTGGGCAGTGTACTAGATGTAGGCTTCGAACAAATCTACTTAATGTTAACTCCTTTCACAATGGAAGTTGGAAACGTGCTTGATACCTTCGTCTATTTAAAGGGGATTCAAAACTCTGACTTCAGCTTTGCTACAGCGGTAGGATTGTTTAAATCTGTTGTTGGGTTAATCTTAATTGTCGGTGCGAACCGATTAGCAAAACGGTTTGGCGATCAAGGAGTCTACTAAGAAATGAGGGAGAATTCGTGCTAAATAGTAGAAAACCATCAGAGAAAATCGTTGATAGTACCAATGTCATTCTTCTTGGTCTTATCGCACTGGCCATGTTGTTTCCATTTTATTATATGTTTGTTGTTTCCTTTGCAACATACGAAGAATTTGTAAAAACAGATTTGCTGCTATTTCCAAAGACATGGGTGCTAGATGCATATGAGTATATTTTAGGCTCCAAAGAATTCATCCGTTCTCTTGGAGTTACCATTTATATAACCGTGGCAGGCACAATCGTTAGTTTAATGTTGACAGCTATGATGGCTTATGCATTATCAAGAAATATTCTCGGCCAGAAAATATATGTATTTCTCGTATTATTTACATTTGTATTTGGTGCGGGAATGATTCCTACTTATATGATTGTTCAGGCAACGGGTTTAATGGACTCACTATGGTCCCTGATCATTCCTGGTGCAATTAGCTCGTTTAATTTAATTGTCATGAGGCAATTTTTCATGGGATTACCGATGGATCTAACTGAAGCTGCTATTATCGACGGAGCGAATGATTTGCAAATTTTTGCGAAAATCATTCTCCCATTATCGAAGCCAGCTTTAGCAGCCTTTGGATTGTTTTACGCAGTTGGTATTTGGAACTCATATTTCACGGCACTTCTTTATTTAAGTGATCCGGCCAAATGGACCGTACAGGTTGTGCTTAGACAGCTTGTCATTTTAAACCAAGGAAATTTACTTGACGCTGGTATGCAAGTGGGAATGGCTCATCCTCCGCCGGCAGAGACAGTTGGAATGGCGGCGATCCTTATTGCCACCATTCCAATTTTGATTGTCTATCCATTTCTTCAAAAGCATTTTGCGAAAGGAGTGATGCTTGGATCGGTAAAAGAATAGCATTCATTCAGTTTGTAAGTTTTTAAGGAAAAGAAAAATAGTACAAGGGGGAATCATTTGGATGAAACGTTTCATGTCCATTACTTTATCTACTGTTCTTTTAGCAGGTGCACTTGCTGCCTGCTCACCAAAAGATGAAAAGGCCTCAACTAGCAGCGGAAATGGTAAAGATAGTAAAATAGCAATCTCTTGGTTTGATGGTTCGTGGGAGACTCCTGTTCCAGAGCCTGGAAACGAAGCGGTGAAAAAAGTAAATGAAAAGTTCAATGTGGATTTCCAGCCGCAATATATCCCATTTGATTTGTATGATGATAAGCTGACTGTAAAAATGGCTTCAGGAGACATCCCGGATGTGGTCGGGACTGAAGGAGTGGATGCTAACTATGTTAAGTGGTCCGAGCAGGGTGCGTTTTTACCTTTGAATGATTATGTGAAAAAGTATGAAACGTTTAAAGCAATTCCGCAATCGGTTTGGGATATTGTGAGTGTGGACGGAAAAAAATATGGGATTCCCCTTTACTTCCCAGCAAGCGGCGGAAAAAAACCGATTATCCGCAAAGACTGGCTTGATAAGCTAGGGTTAAAGATGCCGACTAATTATGAAGAGTTAAAAGAGGTAGCCATTGCTTTTGCAACAAAAGATCCTGATGGAAATGGCAAAAATGATACCGTAGGTTTAGGTTTAGCAAAAGGGATGATTTATGATCCAGCATTTGGAGCCTATTGGAGCAGCACCTGGTACCATAAAAATAAGGATGGTCAATTAATTCCTGGGCAAATTTCTAAGGGATCCAAAGAGAAAATTACCTTTCTGAATGAATTGTATAAAGCAGGCGCCCTTGACAAAGACTGGGCAGTTAAACCTTATAATGATGTATTTAAAGATTTTAATGCGGGGAAAGTTGGAATTTGGTATGAGCAACCTGGGAAAGACAAGGGATCTCAACCGCAAAATCTTGATTTAGCAACCTTAAGAAAAACAGCTCCCGATGCAAAAATTGAAGCGATTCCTCCATTCGATGCACCTGATAAATCCAAAGGGTACGTCGCTGGAGGCGGTTATTATCGAATTTGGATGCTAAGTGCCGATTTGAAGGACAACCCGAAAAAAGTTGAGAAAATATTAGAAATGATGGATTACATGGCTAAGTATGTACCGGCAGACAACCAAAATCCCGATAACGAGCATTTTGACTGGGCGATGGGTGGATCAGGAAAAGGCTACAACATGGTCGATGGTGCACCGCAAATAACAGAAGAATTTAGTAAATATGCTCCTGCAGCTCTATTTAACCAAAGCGAAGGCTCATGGGCTGAAGGTGAAAAATCCATGGAGGATTACGCAAAACAATCCAAGGCTCCGGAGGCAAAAGAGTTTAATACAAAAATGGTTTCCATGCTATCCAACTCTGATTTCTACGTAAGTCCTGTAGGCCGGATACATTCACAAGTTTATGATGATAAGATGCCTGCACTGGCTGAATTTGCAACCAATGAATTAACGAAAATGATTGTTGGACAAAGGCCAATTTCCGAATGGAATAAATTTGTTGATGAGTATTTGGGCAGAGGCGGAAATGATGTAATTAAAGATGTCAACAAGATTTTAAAAGAAAATAAAATTAAAGGTGAATGGGTTAAAGCAAAATAACCAAGGTGAATAAGATCCCCTGAAGAAGTTTCAGGGGATTGATTTTCATAAAAACATAGATACGATTCGATCAGCTATCATAGTGAAACCAAGGTGATGGAAATGACAAAAATACAGCTAATGAAAGCGTTAGACAACATTTGGTACCATTATAAGGCTCATATCTTAATAGGAATACTAGTACTTTTTGTATTTGTTCCTCTTGTTTTTTTAGATAAAGATCAAAAACCATCAGCATTAAATGTTACCATCATTGGAAATACAATTAACCCAGAGAAGCTGCAAATTCTTCAAAAGGAAGCAACTACAAAAATTCTAAAGGCAGATTCAAAATCGGAAATTAGGCTTAATTTTTGGCATATAAACGGAAATATCACCTCATCAACTAATATTGAGTTATATCAAAAGATACTTGCCCAAATTACAGCCAAAAACATAGATGTTATTCTTATTGATAGAAGTGACTTTTTATTATTGTCTCAACAAAGGGCTTTTATAGAATTGGATTCTAATAAGAGATCTAACAATGACAATAATCCTAACAAATATGGAATTGATATAACCGGAAATGCAGTACTTCGAAATGCCGGATACAACACGGAAAATAAGATGATGGCTATATTATCAAACACACAAAAGGAAGCAACGGCCATTAAATTTGTTCAAATGGTTTGCAAATCAGAACTAGAATTCTTAATTGGAAAGTAGCTATTTATTTTTAATATTTTTCAAAAGGAGATGGAAATGTGAAATATAAAAACCTATTAATAGGAGGATTGCTTTCTAGTACTTTGTTATTTTCTCTAGGAAGCCCTGGGGTGTTTGTTAAGGCAAAGGAAACATCACCTAGTTCCATTGAGACTCCAAAAAATGAAGAAAAGAAACTATCACTCTGGTACAATCAGCCGGCAAAAAACTGGGAAACCCAAGCATTGCCAATTGGTAATGGCTATATGGGCGGAATGGTCTTTGGGGGAATCCAGCAAGAACATATTCAGTTTAATGAAAAAACCCTTTGGACTGGCGGACCAAACAGTACTGGTGATTATACATACGGCAATCGGGATGGGGCAGCGGACCACTTGGATAGCATCAGGGGAAAGTTATCAAAAGGTGATAAATCAGGGGCAGAAAAGGAGTCTTCACAATTTCTCACAGGTCTTCAAGACGGGTTTGGTGACTATCAGAATTTTGGGGACATATACTTAGATTTTAATATGCCAGATCAGGCTTCATTTTCAAATTATCGCAGGGAATTAAATCTAAATGAAGGGATTGCCAGTGTGGCTTATAACTATAAAGATGTTCACTATACTAGGGAATATTTTGCAAGTTATCCCGATCATGTTATGGTCATGCGTTTAAATGCTAGTAAGTCCGGACAGATTTCCCTAGATGTCAGACCCACTAGCGCACAGGGAGGTAAGATATCGTCCATAGATAACACAATCACCATCAGGGGACAAATAGCGAATAATGGAATGAAATATGAGGCAGAATTCAAAGTCCTGAATGAGGGTGGTACGTTAACATCAGAGAATGGAAAAATTAAAGTGGCAAATGCAGATACACTAACAATTATTATGACTGCAGCTACTGATTATGAGAATAAATACCCTGATTATAAGGGAAAAGATTCACATCAAAAGATTGAGGAAATCATGGCCTCTATTTCTGAAAAGACTTACGATTCATTAAAATCTACACATATTATAGACTATCAATCTTTATTTAATCGTGTTTCTTTGGATTTAGGAGGAAAAGAGCCATCCATTCCAACAAATGAATTATTAGCATCTTACAGTAATACAAACAATAAGTATCTGGAAGAACTATTCTTCCAATATGGAAGATATTTGCTCATTGCCTCTTCAAGACCCGGAACGCTTCCTGCAAATCTGCAAGGGGTATGGAATAATTCGAATACACCACCGTGGGATAGTGACTATCATTTCAACATTAACCTGCAAATGAATTATTGGCCTGCAGAAGTGACCAATCTTTCTGAAACCGCTTTGCCATTAGTGAATTATGTTGACTCATTAAGAGAACCAGGAAGGGTTTCAGCGGAAAAACATTTTGGTGTTACAGGCGGAGGATGGACCGTTAATACGATGAATAATCCATTTGGATTTACTGCTCCCGGATGGGGATTAGGCTGGGGATGGGCACCTAGTGCGAACGCCTTCATTTCCCAAAACCTTTGGGAACATTATAAGTTTACTGATGATAAAGAATACTTGAAAGAAAAGATCTATCCAATAATTAAAGAAGCGGCTGAGTTTCATAGTAAGTTTTTAGTCGAAGATCAAAATAAGAAGCTGGTTGTTTCTCCATGCTGGTCTCCTGAGATTGGTGGTATTTCTGATGGATGTGCCTTTGACCAACAGTTAGTGTATGAGTTGTTTTCAAATGTAATTGAAGCTAGCGAGGTTTTGCATACCGATGAGGTGTTTCGAGCTGAGTTAAAGGCCAAAAGGGATCAATTATTCCCACCGATTCAAATTGGCAGATATGGTCAGGTGCAAGAGTGGAAGGATGATATAGATGATCCTGCTGAAACTCATCGTCATATATCCCAACTGGTTGCACTATATCCAGGAAGCATGATCAATCACAATACACCGGAGTGGCTTAATGCAGCTAAAGTCACTTTAAACCATCGTGGTGATGAGGGGACAGGCTGGAGTAAAGCAAACAAAATTAACTTATGGGCACGTTTGTTGGATGGTGAACATGCCTATAAAATCCTTCAAGGACAGCTTACTGGAAGTACGTTGAGTAACCTGTTTGATACCCATCCACCGTTTCAGATTGATGGAAACTTTGGTGCGACATCGGGAATTGCTGAAATGTTAATTCAAAGCCATACCGAATCAATTCAAATATTGCCTGCACTTCCTAAAGCTTGGAAGGACGGTTCCTATAAAGGACTAAAAGCACGTGGTGCATTTACGATTGATACAAACTGGAAAAATGGCGTCCCTGCAGTAATTCATTTGACTTCCGATCACGGAAACGATGCAAAATTAAAAAGTCCAATGTTCAATGCACCTTTTACTCTGACAAGAATCGGAGATAATAAAAAGATGAAATTTACCAAGGATGGCGATACCATTTCGTTTAAAACTCAACCAGGTAAAACCTATAAAATTGAGTCTTTGCTCAATTTCGATTTAGAATCTACGAATAGTGTAACTGCAGGAAATACAGTTAAGGTAAAGGTTCATTTATCAAACCCTGGTACATTGGAATCCCCTTCAGGAGAAGTGATTGTAAAGGCCCCTGAGGGTTGGAATGTTAAACCGTTTAAGGTGGCTTTTGAAGGAATTGAACCAGGAGAATCCAAAACAGTTGAGGCGGATTTATCTGTCCCTATTGATACAGTTTCTAATAATTATTCCATTGAAGCTGAATTAAGCACAGGTAATGGAACGATTAGTAAATCCAATCAAATAGAAGTAACCCCAGCAGTAAAGCTGATTTCGACAAATGTTGAACCAAATCCAATCAGTGTTGAAGGTGGTTCTACTACATTAAACGTAAGGGTTCAAAATGAATTAACGGAAACAGTGACACCTGGAAAAATTGAATTGCAATTACCAGATGGTTGGAATGCGCAGCCATCAACAAAGGACTTTCAATTACCTGCAGGAGGAGAGGAGACATATTCCTTTGTTGTGTCCCCGCCAACTAATTTTAAGGGAATGAAAGAGGTTGGAGTCTCTGTAATATTGGGAAATTCGGTGGTGACTTCAGCAAAGGTACAAGTGGTTTCTGGCGGCGTCTATCTTAGTGATATTCCATGGGTAAAAGCAACTGTTGGATGGGCAACGATTCAAATTGACAAAAGTATCGACGGAAACCCACTTTCATTGCTGAAAACTACAGGGCCGATGACGTTTAACAAAGGGATAGGAACTCATGCAAAATCAGAGATTACCTATGATATCTCAAATTCAAATTACAAACGATTTAATTCTTATGTAGGAATTGACCATGAAACTGGTGGTAATGGCGGTTCGGTCGTGTTTAAGGTGCTGCTTGATGGGGTTGAAGAATTTAATAGCGGTACAATGTATTATAATACCCCAGCAAAATTTGTTGATGTTGACCTTACCGGTAAGAAAGAATTAACACTAGTGGTCGGGGATGCAGGTAACGGTAATGGAAATGATCATGCGGACTGGGCAGATGCTTGGTTGAGTAATAAATAAACAATTTCCAATATTAGTATCAAAAAAATACAAAGCTCGATTTGTGCTATGACAAATAAAGCTTTGTAAGGGGTCCTTTTTTACCTTTAAAAACTACTAAGATCCTATTACGCAAGAACTCCTTATATATCCGATAGACAAGTATTATCATAGTTTGGCAGTATAATAAACGGCTTACAATAAAAGCTGCAGTGACTTCACTATTGAAATCACTGCAGCTTTTTGCAATTTTCGAACCAATTCCATTGACCATGAAGAAAATACGGAAAACCATACCTCCAATTGATAGCAACCAAAAAAGTAGTGATTATTGAGCTAAGTAAGGGTCCCCCATTTGCAGATTAACTAGCTTGCAGAAATAATTGAATAATTTTCCAATGTTGAGCCATGTTAAGAAGGATGTCGAGAGTGTGTCCTTCTGGTGGAATTTTTCAGACGAATGACTTTACCTTCCGAAAATCATAATACATTCAAAAACTACTTGGTGGAAAGGCATGTAAAACTTTGCTGCCAAGAAATTATGAACATTAAGGCCCAAGTATAAAAAACATAAATCATATGTTAAATGGGGTAGTATGATGAAAAAACTTCGTAAGATAAAGCCTTTAAAAAAAGCTATTCAGGAACTGGAGCGTACCAGTGTACTGCCCCCAAATATTCAAGATGTTGAACTCGGACAGGATATATCCGAGAATGAAGAGGTTTTGAAACAAGTTTTTGACAATTGTTCCGATATTGCTTTTCGTCCCATTCTCATAAATAAGCAGACCAAAATTCTTCTAATTTATATAGATGGATTAGTGGATACAAAATTAGTGGAACAGGTTGTTTTAAAACCAATGATGTTCGAAGGGATGCCTAATGGATTAAAGAGTGTAGGCCCAATAGGGGAAATCATCCAAGATCGGCTTATCGCTTCTTCCCAAGTAAAGACGGTTTCTACTGTTCGTGAAGTTATAGAAGGAATATTGAAAGCTAATATCGCCGTTCTGACAGATGGGGAGAATCAAGCCCTGGTTGCTGATTTAAAAGGGTTTGAAAAACGTAGTATTGAAGAGCCTGCTTCCGAAATTTCTGTTCGAGGCCCTCGGGATGGGTTTACGGAAACGCTTAGGGTCAATACGAGCCTTGTTCGCCGAAGAATTCGGAGCCCGAGGCTAAAAATGGAACCTTATTCGATTGGGGATTTATCACAGACAGATGTGGTGATTGCTTACATTGAGGGGATTGCACCAAATTCGGTTTTGGAGGAAGTTCGACAAAGGATTCAGCGAATTCAAATTGATGGGGTGTTGGAGTCAGCTTTTATTGAAGAGTTTATCGAGGATCAACCTTTTTCTCCCTTTCCGCAAATTCAGAATACCGAACGGCCGGATGCTGTGTGTGCAAGCCTATTAGAAGGAAAAGTCGCCATTTTTGTGGATAACACACCTTTTGTTCTGGTCGTTCCCATGACATTCTGGGCAGGTTTGCAAGCAGCGGAGGATTATTATGAACGATCCATCTACACAACCTTTATTCGATGGATACGTTTTGCATTAATTAATCTTTCATTATTACTTCCTTCTCTCTACGTTGCTATTACAACCTTTCATCCGCAATTGATCCCGACAAATTTGCTTATCAGTATTGCAGCAGCTCGAGAAGGTATTCCTTTCCCGGCTGTCGTAGAAGCACTGATGATGGAATTTTTGTTTGAGGGTTTGCGGGAAGCGGGCGTTCGGCTGCCAAAACCCATTGGATCAGCGGTCAGTATCGTGGGAGCACTTGTCATCGGACAAGCTGCCGTGCAAGCAGGCATTATCTCGGCACCCTTGGTCATTGTTGTGGCTACAACCGGTATTGCGTCGTTTGCTTTTCCACGCTACAACTTGGGAACAGCCTTTCGGATGCTGCGATTCCCGATGCTGCTATTGGCGGGGATGCTTGGGCTGTATGGGGTTGCTTTTAGTGCCCTTGCGATTATGATCCATCTAACCAATATTCGTTCTTTTGGTATTCCTTATCTAAGCCCGGTTGCTCCTCAGATTCCTCGAAATTTGAAGGATGTTTTGCTCCGAACACCTCGGTGGAACATGACCCACCGCCCTATAATGGTATCTGGAGAGGAGAAAATGCGTATTCCAGATGGACAACAGCCAGGTCCAAAACAGGGGGGCAGACAGAATGAGCCTGAACAAGGCACTTTGCATGATACTGACCATTTCTTTATTTTTCTTGACGGGCTGTTGGGATCGTACGGAGTTAAACGATCTGGCAATAGAATTAGGTTGGGGACTTGATCAAGCGAAGAATAACAAGCTTGAAATCAGCGGTCAATTTATCATCCCTTCAAAAATGGGAATGGGACAGAGTGGAAGAAGTGGAGAAGGAAAAGCAGTTTTTATAGAATCGGGAACTGGAAGAGACACACTTGAAGCTGTACAAGTGATGCAAACAAAATTGTCGAGAGAAGTCTTTCGAGGGCACCGGCGTGTGATTGTGATTGGAGAACAATTGGCTAAACACGGTCTCGCTCCTGTATTAGATACCTATAGCCGAGATCCGGATATTCGAATACGGGCAGATGCGTTCGTCGTAAAGGGGAGTACTGCAAAACAGTTTCTGGAAGCATCCTCCCCTTTAGAAAATATCCCGGCAATTGGGGCACTAAAAGGACATACACAAACAGGTGAATTGGGAGACACTACTTTATTAAATTTTCTTATTGCTGGCACGAGTGACGGAATGACCCCAATCTTGCCCGTTATTGAACTGACGGGTAGCAAAGGATTTCAAATTCAAGGTGGAGCGATTTTTAACAAAGACCTTAAATTGGTGGGATTTTTAAATAAACATGAAGGGTCAACCGCTCTTTGGCTGGTTAATCGTTTAAGTAAACAGACCATTACGGAAACTGTTCCACAAGGAAAGGGAATTGCCAGTTTATCAATGACGAAAATTGACAGTAAAATCAAACCCATTATTCGAGGGAACATCATCCAGTGTGACATTGATCTTTCTGGTGAAGGAATCATTCGGGAGAACAATACGAATTTAGATCTTACGCAGCCGAAAAATCTTACTCTTTTAAAACATGTATTGGAAAAAAAGGCCGAAAAACAAGCTCTCCAAACCATCAAAAAGGTTCAAAAACAATACGGAACCGATATCTTTGGCTTGGGAGAAGCCATTCATCAAAAATATCCATCCCAATGGAAAGTACGAAAGAAAAATTGGGACAAACAATTTCAAAAATTACAGGTATCTGTCCATGCAAATCTGACCATTCGGCAAATAGGTCTAACCGGACCATCGTTGCAGTTAAAGAAAAATGAAATAAAAAAATAAGGAGGTATATGGATTGTGAGAATTTCAATGAAAATCTCTGGCAGGCAAATCTTTTGGATGATGTTCACATTGGAAGTGGGACAAACGATTCTTCTGATCATCCCATCTACGATCCGTACTGCCAAACAAGATGCATGGATCTCGATGGTGATTGCAGGGCTTGTTGGGATTGCCATTACTTTTCTGGCAACCACACTCGGTTCGCTTTATCCGAATCAAACTATGATTGAATTTAGTCAAACCATTCTCGGTAAATGGCTAGGAAAGCTGATGATGATTCCCTATTTACTTCCATGGTACTGGATTAATGGGATAACCGTCCGTGAATTTGGTGATTTCATTATTACCGCGTTGTTTCATAATACACCTTTGTGGGTCATTGTCTTTACTGCTATGTTACTGCTCATTTTTATCATTTACCAGGGTGGGGTGGAAGGCATTGGACGCTTAAGTGAAATCGTTGGGCCGATGGTGCTTTTAATGATAACGTTTGTAATCATTTTGAATCTTGGCAATATGAATTGGCATTATATGCTGCCCATTTATCAAGATTCTGGATGGCTTCCAATCCTTAAAGGTTCCTATACCCCTGTAGCCGCTTTTTTTGGAGAGTCTCTTATGATGACAATGTTCGTCTTCTTTATGGACAAACCAGACCAAGCGTCATCACGGGCGATGTGGGGAGTAGGACTGGCCATTTTCATTGTAACAATCGGAACATTAGCGGTGATTTTAACATTCGGTCCGAATTTACCTTCAAGGTTTTTGTATCCAGTTTACGATTTGAGCCGGTTCATATCCGTCATGGAATTCATTCAAAATGTGGATATTCTGATTGTTATTATTTGGTTTTTCAGTATTTTTGTTAAACTGGCGATATATATGTTTCTCGCTTGTTATGGAACAGCACAAATGTTTCACCTGAAGGATTGGCGAAAAGTGGCTTGGTTTCTTGCTCCTATTTCATTTATCATGGCTGTGTCAATTAAAAATATCCAGATATTTACTCATTATTATTACAAGATGTTCGTGATTCCAATTGCATTTCCCGTCTACATGATTGGGATTCCCTTGCTGTTGTTGGTGGTTGGCAAGATCCGAAAAAAATATGCATAAACCCAATTGGCAGCTTAATTAAGTGAAAGGGTAATTAATTTTTTACGAAAATAAAGGGCTTTTTTGGAAATTGATCAGCGAAACAGGCATAAAATATTTTCATTCGTGGTGGCGGCTGCAAAGCCATGGAGGTTTGAGACAACCTCGGATATCAATAGGGAAGAGCAGCAAATGATCTACTCCATATTTTTGCTGTAATTATTTTGTTTTAATAAACTCTTAAAATCGAGTTCAGCAATTAATACACTCAATAAAATAAGAGTTGCCCCAAGGTAACCTTTAAGATCCAGCGTTTCTCCTGTGAAAACAAAGGCAAAGCCTGCCGAAAACACCGGCTCTAAAGTGAAAATAAGGCCTGTATGTGTAGGGCTGGTATACTGCTGGGCAATGATTTGAACAATGAAAGTGATTGCAGTGCAAAATATGCTTAAAACGAGGACTGCAAACCATGATTCTAACGTTTCGGGAAGTTTGGGTGTTTCCATAAACATGGAAAAAACGAAGGCGAACAATCCAACAAAACCTAGTTGTAGAACCCCAAGGGAAATGGAATCGGCATGCTTAGTCATCGCTCCCGTCACAAGGATATAAACGGCATAGAATAAGGCACATAAAATGCATAACACATCCCCAAAACCGATCCTTAATTCGCTGTTCAATGTCAATAAGCTGATTCCCACTATGGTCAACAGGATTCCGACCACTACTCTTTTTTCGGGCCTTTTCTTAAAATATACAAATTCTAGTACGGGGATGAATATGACAGTCAGACTCATTAAGAATCCGGCATTCGAAACCGATGTGTACTTTGTGCCAAACGTAGCACAAATATAAATGAGAAACAGAATCGAAGCTAATATAAATGCATATTTGACGTTTTGAAATCGATTTTGATTAAATGCTTGTAAAATACGATGCCTGAAATGAAAAAGGCAATCAGAAAACGCAATGCGATTAAATTATATTCATGAATATGATTGAGGCCAATCTTTGTAAGCAGGATGGATGCACCCCAAAAAAACGTAATCATTAGTAGCGCTAAATCTGCTTTTAATTGCAATTTCATCTCTATTTCCTCGTTCTTTATAAACTATTAATCATTTTAGCGTGCAATAAATATTGAAGCAAACTTTTTTTCTTGTTTCTCGGATTATTGAAATAACTGAAGCATGAACATGATTGGCTGCTTTTACTAGATTAAAGACATTGTGAAGGTTTGTACTTAAACAGACTGGGGTTTAGTTCAAAAAGTGCTAAATTATTTTTTGCTAATAAAGGAGCAGCCTGGGGAAAATAAATAGTGAAATAAATACAAAAGACGGTTCTTCTGACCTTAAAGTAGGAGAATCGTCTTTTTAATTTCCAAAATACGAATCCGCATTTTCAGCAAGTGACCTTACTTTTAAATACTTTCATTCGACCAAGTCTTTTCGAAGAGGAGATTTAATCTGTTCAAAGAACCTTGTTCAAAATATAAAAATGGTTATATTTTAGGTTATTCAACAACCAATAAACCAACCTAAAAACTAACTGAAGATCAGTATTAAATAGATTATTTGTAGAAATTAAAATTGGCATAATTCTTGCGTAATAAAAATCTGTAACTTCTGAATTTTATAACACATTGAAATGAGGTGGATGGGCTATCGAGGAGCCAAGCAAAATAACGGGGTCAAAACTCCAAAGGAAAGAGGAGGCGCAAGATGAAAAAAGAAATTCGGAATTGGGGGATACTAAATGCAATCCATTTGGAAAGAGGTAACAGTTGAAAAGACAGCTGATCAGGAGAGAGTAGAGAAGAAAAGAAGATTCGTACAGCTTGACGCTTATGTTCTATTATTTTTTGTGGCATTGATCTGCGCTATTGCTACATACATTTTACCGGCAGGTGGATTTGAAAAGATAAAAAAAGGAGATATCACCGTAACGGTACCTGGAAGTTTTCATTTTGTTGATTCAAATCCCACTGGTTTCGTAGACTTCTTTACCACGATCCAAAACGGAATGGTAATGGGCGCACCGCTTATTTTCCTTATCTTATTTACAAGCGGAGCCTTAGCTGTCATTGAAAAATCGGGTGCAATCGATGCGTTTCTTAAGTCCACCCTTACTCGATTCAGGAATCGCTTGCTGTTTTTAATTATCCCTGTAGGATTGATATTGTCTGTTTTGGGAACGACTGGAATTGTGGTCAATTCGGTAATCGCTTTCATACCATTAGGATTATTTATCGCACGTGGATTGAAATTGGATGCTATTTTCGGCGTTTCCCTTATCTATCTAGGAACATATACTGGTTGGAACGTACCTGTTTTTGCTCCTCAAACACTTGGACTATCCCAGCGTATTGCCGAGCTTCCGCTTTTCTCGGGAATGGTCTACCGGATCATTATCTACCTAACATTTCTCGCTTGTACTCTTTTATATGTATATTTGTATGCACGCAAAATTCGAAAGGACCCGACCAAGAGCATCCTTGGCCCAGAATCGCTCCCTTCTGATGCAGTGAAAGGTGCTGAAGTAGAGACTACGGTAACGGTTTCCTTGCAGCAAAAGCTAATCTTATCGTTTGCGGGATTATCTTTGCTAGGTTTTATGATTTTCTCTCAGATATTTAAATGGACGGAAAATGAAATGGCTGGTCTTTTCATTTTTATTGCCATCGGCGCCGGTTTGATCGCGCGAATGAGTGCAAATGACATTGCATTCACATTTATTCAAGGCTGTAAACAAATGGTCTATGGAGCTCTTATTGTGGGGATGGCCAGAGCAGTGGGCTTAATCCTTGATGATGCAAAGATATTAGATACCATCGTCAATGCGTTGGTCCAACTCCTTGAACCGTTGTCTCCGATTACCGCTTCGATTGGAATGTATATCGGAAGTGCGGCTCTGCACTTTTTGATTTCTTCTGGTTCCGGGGAATCTACCGTGTTGATGCCGATTCTTGTCCCTTTGGCAGATTTGCTGCATATTACACGTCAAGTAGCTGTCCAGGCGGTTATGTTTGGGGAAGGGTTAGTAAATACCATCAATCCGACATCTGGTGTGCTGATGGGTGTACTAGCAATGAGCGGCATCTCTTATGGAAAATGGCTGAAGTTCATGCTTCCATTAACGGCAGTTTGGTTTGTTCTCGGATTAATTTTCATCATTATCGGTATGATGATCAACTGGGGACCTTTCTAAGAAATAAAAGATAAATATAGGGGATTTCAAATATGGATAAATTACTAGAATACTTTAAGCAACACCAAGAAGAGATCCTGAAAGATCTAAAAACACTTGTGCTGGCTGAGTCGCCTTCGCATTCGAAAGTACGGGTGGATCAATGTGGAGAAGTGATTCAACAGCTGTTTAAGAAGCATCTTGACGTTGAGTCGGAAGTGATTCCCCAGGAGCATGCGGGGAATCACCTGCGGTTTAGTTATGGGAAAGGCGATGCCCAAATCTTAATCATAGGCCATTTTGACACTGTCTGGGAGGTGGGAAGGCTTTCCTACCGAGTAGAAGGGAACAAGGCGTATGGGCCGGGCATCCTGGATATGAAAGGAGGAATTATCCAGGCTCTTTGGGCGCTGAAAGCCTGCCGTGAGTTGGGGATTTCCTTAAACAAGAAAATCGTTTTCTTATGTACAAGCGATGAAGAGGTTGGAAGCAAAACATCTAGGGCATTAATAGAACGGGAAGCTTTAAAGAGCCAGGTTGTTCTCGTTCCAGAGCCGGCAGCGCCACATACAGGTGCACTTAAAACAGCCCGAAAAGGAGTTGGCAGGTTTTCGATCCAGATTAAAGGAAAAGCAGCACATGCAGGGCAAAATCATCAGGATGGAATCAGCGCGGTACAGGAAATGGCTCATCAGATTTTATTCTTGCACTCACTTACTGATTATGAGTTGGAAACAACTCTAAATGTCGGTGCGGTACGAGGAGGGAGCGCCGGAAATGTGGTAGCAGAACAAGCGGAACTGGCTGTGGATCTGCGAATCAGCCAGTTCCGTGAGGCGGAACGTGTTTCGAAAATCATTTATGGGCTTAAGCCGCATCTGGAAGGGATATCCTTACAAGTTGCAGGTGGAGTTACCCGACCGCCTATGGAAAGAACAGCTCAAAATGAAAAATTGTTTAAGCTAGCAAAAACATGTTCATCTGAATTAGGGTTTCACTTGACTGAGGAATCAGTTGGTGGGGGCAGTGATGGGAATTTCACATCTGCATTAGGCATTCCAACGCTAGATGGGTTAGGTCCAGTGGGAGAAGGTAACCATGCCGAAAATGAGCATATTGAAATCGATCAACTTCCCTTTAGGGCCGCCCTGATTACCAACCTTCTTCGTAAGCTATAATTTTAATAAACAAAAATGCAAGTGCCGGTTTGGTACTTGCATTTTTTTCGAATAGTAAAGTTAGAAAAAAAGCGTAAAAAACAAACAAATTTTCCTATTGGGTTAAAAATCTTCCTCTAATAGCCGTCTCGTTTCTTTGAAATACTTCAATAGGAATTTTTTTAGGTATAGTTTTAGGTTTGTTTTTAAGTTATTATTATCCTAAAAAAAGGGGTTTTAAGAGGAGAGAAAAATGGAGAGACCAAGTATTTTACTGCTAACAAGAGGGGAAAAACTAGCACAAACCTTTGAAACTAATCTGAGGATGTTTTTCGGTACCAATATTCAGATTTATATCGTCCATGAGCACGGGGAGCTGGATAGCCAATTAGTGGATAAGTGTGAACTGATTCTAGTTTCCGCAGAAAGTATATTGGATCGTTTACCGAAACTACTCCATGAGCGGACCCTGTTTGCCAGAAGAACCGTTTATTTGCCAAAGCTCGAACAACTGATGGATTTGGCTCCGGGAACCCAATGTCTATTTGTCTCGAACAGTATGGACACGATTGTAGATGCCATCGAGCTTTTGAATCGCCTGGGATTTGATCATTTGCACTTTATTCCATATGTTCCGCAGACAGCGGAAATCCGACCTGTACTTGAGGATATCGATGTGGCGGTTACTCATGGATTAAAAGAACTTGTCCCGGAGACGATTGGTAAAGTGATTGATTTGGGCATACGCCCGATCGATTTGACAACTATTTATGATATTGCTCAACAATTGAATCTTCCTATAGAAAATGCGCATTTCTATACAGCGGAGTTTTTCCGTGATTTTGTCCGCCTTGGAAGAAATTTAGCCAATTCCGTAAACAATGAGAAGCGGTTAAATCAAAAGCTGGAATCTGTATTTAATGCTGTTCATGAAGGAATTATCAGTATGGATGAATGGGGATATATTACTGTTTTTAATGAAGAAGCGGAGAAAATCCTCAGCTTGTCTCCAGAGAATTGCCTTGGAAAGGCGTGCTGGGATGTAATCCCTGAGTTTAACCTGAATCAGATATTTCAATCCCACGCGGAGGAGTCCAATCAATTATTGGAGATACGGAACAAGGTTCTTCTGGTTACCAAAGTTCCCGTGATGCTGGACGGGCGTTTAATGGGCGTCGTTGTTACGTTTCAAGACGTCACGATTGTTCAACGAATTGAACAGGAAATCCGCAAAAATAGCAGCCGTCTGGGATTAACGACAAAATATTCTTTTGAAAATATTATCGGTGTAAGCGGGTCCATCACCTCTACGAAACAGGTTGCTGTCAGACTGGCAGAAAGTGATTTTACCGTAATGATCACAGGAGAAAACGGTACGGGTAAGGAAGTATTTGCCCAAGCGATTCATAAGTATTCCACCCGGCGGGATGGCCCATTCGTCCCGGTCAATTTTGCCGGCCTTACAGAAAGTTTGGCAGAAAGTGAATTGTTTGGATACGAAGAGGGCTCTTTCACAGGAGCTAAAAAAGGAGGGAAAATGGGTCTGTTCGAATTGGCTCATAATGGAACCATTTTTCTGGATGAAATTGGGGATGCTCCTCTCAGTATTCAGGCCGCCTTGCTGCGTGTGCTCCAAGAGCGGCAAGTGATGCGGGTAGGAGGAAATCGCGTAATTCCCATCAATGTCAGGGTGATCGCTGCCACAAACCGAAACCTGAATAGTATGGTGTCAAAGGGTGCTTTTCGGGAAGATTTGTATTATAGACTCAATGTTTTGCCGTTAAATATCCCAAATCTTAGAGAACGGCATGAGGATCTTTTTATCCTAATTGACAATTTCCTTCATGATAATGGGCGAAAGCTACGATTTACACCTGAAGTAAAAAATGTTCTTTTAAATTACAGCTGGCCAGGTAATATTCGGGAGTTGGAAAATTTCATTAAGTATCTGAAGGTAATTGTAGAAGGAGATACAGTGCAATTACAACATATTCCTGAACGTATATTGAATAGCAGCGGTATCTTGTCACTCTCTCACGGTCCGACAGCCGGAGAGGAAACAGTGGAAAGAGAGGAAATCCTTCAATTCTTGTCACGTCACGGTTCCCTTATGGATTATGAGGATATATTGACAATCCTGTGGAACTTCAGTAAGCGGCAGGAGCGAGTGGGACGAACCGTTTTATGCTCATTGATCTCCCGTCCTTTATCCGAAGCTCAAATTCGCAATAAGCTATCGATTCTCCAAAGGTGTAGATGTGTCGAAGTAGGTGTCAAGAAGCAAGGCACAACGATCACTCCTATGGGTATACAGGTTTTACAATGGATCAAAGAGAAAATAATTAATTGAAAAGAAAATTATTTTTAAAACACAATATGCATTTACAAACGAAGAATCCCTTTTGATGTAATCTTTTTTCAAAATAGATTCTTTTTTTAATAAAATTGGATTAATGATCTTCCATAAAAGGGCGCATTACTGGAATAACGGTAATGCTTTTTTTCTTGCCATCATTTAAATATCTTAGCAAGAGTACCTCACTTTCAAATACTTTCATTGGACCAAATCTTTTCGAAGAGAAGATTTAATCTGTTTTAAGAAGCTTGTTCAAAAAATAGTAATGGTTATGTTTTAGGTTATTAAATAACCGATAAAACACCCTAAAAATTGACTGAAGATCAGCATTTACTAGATTATTAGTAGTAATTAAATTGGTATGATTCTTGCTTAATAAAATAATGTAACTGCTGAATTTTATAACACATGGAAAAGAAACTCACGTTGTTAATCATTGAAGGAGATTTTATTGTAATCGTAACTATACCATTATTTAATTGATATACAGCACTATACTATTATGCGCCAGTCCAAGAAATTTGATAGATGGAGAGTAGCTATTATGGAATTGAGACATCTTAAAACTTTCAAATTCGCAGCAGAGTACCTAAATTTTACAAAGGCAGCTCAACAGTTAAACTTCACTCAACCTGCTGTAACTGCACAAATTCAAACGCTCGAACAAGAATTGAAACAGCAGCTATTTATACGAATAGGAAAGAAGAACTTTTTGACGCCTGCTGGTGAAATCCTTAGAACATATACGGATCAGCTATTTTTTATAGTAGAGGAGATTGAATCATCTTTCGCGGAACTTTCAAATCCGTATGGAAATGTAACGATTGCTGCTGGTGAAAGCTATTGTACGAATTATTTGCCTTATTTCATTTCTGAGTATTTGAATTTAAATCCCCATACACAGATTAAGTTGATTTCCTGTAAAAGGGATGAAGTTATAAAAGGGATAGAATCAAAAAAATATGATATAGGGATTATTTCGGGCGAGTTAAGTAAAAATGGAATTACAAACATCGTGATTGCAGAGGGTGACATGGTTCTGGTAGTTTCTAAAGATTTATATGCAAGGTACCCGGAAGACCAATTACTGACGAAATTTCCTTTAATTAAATATCATGCTGACGGATATTATGAAACGATGACGAGTAAATATTTGAGACAATCGAAACTCTCATCACAAAACGTAATAGAATTTGGAAGTTTAGATGGGATCAAAAAGGCCGTATTAAATAATATCGGGGTAGGGTTGGGAATCAATGCCTGCATAAAAAAAGAAATTAACAATGGTGATTTAGTCCCGATCCTAGTTACTGAGAACAAAGTAAAAATAAACACCTCTATCATTACGTTGAAGGAAAAAGAAAACGTAGTAACAATTCAATCTTTTATTAATGTAATCCAAAAGAATTGGAATAAAATTCCTGCTATGGAGTAAAAGCAGAACGATATTTTGTTAATAGTGATATAACACCGTTATTAGTGGGGAGGTAACTTTGTGACAGGTGGAACAGGAGACAACAGGGCCAATTAAACCGTAGTGATGACTGCACTTTATTACAAATCAAGGAATCCAGTTTAAGAAAGTATGCCTTACTGCTTGAGGAGGTTCTGGTGCGAAAATTTTAAAACAATTGCAATGGATCTCTAACTCTTGAACATACTGATACAAATCAGCCAAGCGCTTCTTGAAAAAAGCCTTGGCTTTTTCGTATGTTGCCAGGCCTCGTGTAATAACAGTAGATAAAAATCCAGTGTCAATAAAATAATGTTATGGTTACCATAATGTTTCTTAATTTTACAAAAACTTTGTAAAAACTTAAAGTTTTAATATAAGCTGTAGCAGTCAAGAACACGAATGAAAAGCAACTTATAATTAATTATTTGGTTGTGGTGAAACAATAAATTAGGTATGTAAATAAAATAGATTAGATGAGAAACTCATCTGATCTATTTTATTCAAATACTAAGAGGGATGTAGTCAGGCAAATGCATAATTACCACGCTAAGATTTTTTGACACAAGTTGTATGGGACATTTGAAGCCTTTCTATACGAGAATATGTAACATCCCGTTAGGGTTACTCTATTGAAACTAACTATGGATGCTGACATATCAAGTTTTCTAACCTTTACGTGGTAAATCCACAAAATCCTGACGCTACCTCTTATTTTTGTACAAAATTGGCTGATTCTATTAGCGCAGAAAATATATGAGGTGAGAGGGAACGATGCTATCGACAGACTTTACAAGTCAAGTAAGAGAATTACAAGAGTGTATAGAGAACAAACGGAAAGAATTGATTGAACTAGGATTGAATTATGGATTTGCAGATAAAATAACTATCAAATGCAGTCAAGATCTTGATAAGTTGATCAATATACAGATGCATGCAGTTGTAAGTATAGGGTTAAAATATCAAGGTGTAAAGCGATTATACAGCCGTTGTTTCGTGTGAAAAGCATCACATTAATCTTTATATTGGGTGTGTCGTATTTAATAGTTTTATTGGAAATACAAACTAGTAACCTTGTATTATCGAAACCGGATGCAAAAAAATCCATTGTGATTGTGGGGAAATTGAGTTGGATTCAACCGCAGCTTGCGTAGTTGGTGGGGTCTCCACAACGGGCGGAATCGGGACTGTACTTGGAATTAAATGAAAGTAGCAAAACGCTTATTAGCATTTTAAAAATGGAGGTATTTTTGTGAGTGAGAAAGAAAAAAGGTTACAGTATAAAACTTCTATTATTCTGGGAAAAGATACTAGCCAAATGACGTTAAACAATATTATTGAGGAAATGATTCACGTTATTGAGGCAAAAGACGAAAGTATCAGTGAATTAAATAGAAAAATATTAGTGAAAATCACTTTATAAAACTTATTTGAAGTTGATATGGCGGAGACTATAATTATTATAGTTTGGTAGAAACTATTCTGTAAAGAAACAGGTTGTTGGGTTGACTCCACAAGTGTTGGTGATATAATTTAGGTTATTAAAAGAATGTTAGTATGGTTTGGAGGCAGGTTTAGTAAAATGAAACCATTGCAGCATGAAAGTTTAATTCCGCTATATCACCAATTGATGGAAAGACTAAAGGATTCGATTGAAAAGGGACATTGGACTCCGGGAGATAAAATCCCTTCGGAAAATCAATTAATGGACCAATTTGGTGTCAGCCGTAACACGGCTAAAAAAGCAATTGAGGAGCTTGTACAGGAAGGGATACTGTACCGAATTCAAGGAAAAGGAACCTTCGTGGCTAAACCGAAATTGCAGCAGTCATTGATGGGATTTTACAGTTTTAGCAAAGTATTAAAAGAAAAAGGATTGAATCCTAAGGATATCATACTAAAAATAGAAGAAGTCAAACCAACTGCAAAAATCCAGGAAGCGCTGCAGCTGGGGAAAGATGAGAATGTCATTGAAATGAAACGCCTTCGCTGTGCCAATGATGAGCCATATATTTTGGAATCATCTTTCATTCCGAAACACGTCGTTTCAGATATGGATCAGCTAAAAAAAGTAGGGGAAATTTCTTTATATGATTTGTTTTCACAACAGTTTAATATCGTAGTGACCAGAGCAAAAGAGGCATTTGAACCTGTTCTTATTCGTGCAGAAGAAAGTGGATATCTGCAAACGGAGGAAGGTCGTCCGGCACTCCTGCTTGAACGGACAGCGTATGATTTTAATGGTGTGCCAGTTGAATTTTGTATATCCATTGTACGTGGAGATCGCTGCCGCTTCTACACCGAACTAAGCTAATCGATAATGACTCATAGCATTTTGTCTATGAGTTTTTTTAAAAGTTAACCTATACCAACAACCCGATGAATTTTAACATAATTTTAATTAATGGGTTGACAGGTTAATGGTAAGGGGGGTATATTCAAATTAGTTAAAATTTTCAGTCAGAAACTGAAGTTTATTTTTTAACCAACCTTGTACCAACAACCCACCATTAAGCCGAGCGGGAGAGCAACCTCTTTCACCAAATATTTAAAAATTTAAAAGAAATTTCCGAAATGGGAGAAAAATTTGTTATCCTATTAATGAAAGCGCATAAGTTCAACCTAAGAGGTGTTTTAGCAGTGGCAAGATTAAAGGATATTGCGGAATATGTTGGTGTTTCTATTTCGACGGTCTCAAGAGTGATTCAAAATGATCAGACTAGAAATGTGAAGCCAGAAACGAAATTGAAAATTTGGGAGGCTGTGAAGGAGTTAGGATACATACCAAATCAGCATGCTCGAAATTTAGTGACCAACAAGCAAGAAAAGAGTAAGACAAGAACGATGAAAATTGGCTGGGTAGCTAATCCAAAACAAGCAGAAACGAACCCTTACTTTGCAACTATCTATACAGGTATTCGTGATACATTAGCAAATAATGATTACACTCTTATTAGTATTACCAAGGATGAAATCGAAAACGAAACGTTGCTTCTTAAGACGATTCATGACTTGGGGATTGAAGGCTTGCTTCTAATCGATAAGATTGAGGATAGCCTTATTGAATATATTCAGCAACAAATTCCTGTAGTAGGGCTGGACTTTTATTATTCAGATAAAAATATGGCCATCGTTGACTACGATCGCGAAGCGGCCATCAATTCGGTGGTTAAGTATTTTGTGAAACAAGGACACCGGGACATAGGATTTATTGGTGGAGGTGTTGATGCAGCCATTGAAGATTTGTCTGCGGAACATCGTTTTAAAGGGTTTCAAAAGGCCATGGGGCAAGCTGGACTAGTTATTCGACCAGAATGGGTTATCAATACAAAGTGGAAAATGGAAATCAGCTATCAACAAATGAGGAATTTGCTAAAGCAGGAGCCGCAGCATTTGCCGACCGCCATGGTTTGCGCAAGTGATTTAATGGCCATTGCTGCAATAAGGGCTGTCAGAGAAAATCATCTTAGTATCCCTGAGGATATCGCTTTTTTTGGTGTCGATAATCTGGAAATGGGGAAATATTCATCACCACAGCTTTCAACGGTTGAAATCCCAAAGTATGAAATGGGGAGAATGGCAGCGAAAACGATTATGGAAATGGTGGAAGAGGAAGTAAAACTTCCGATAAAGATAATTTTACCGTTTGAATTAGTCATTCGAGAGTCCTCCAACATAAAACGAACCTAAGTGGTTCTTTTTTAATCAACAGTTGGAAAACGTTTGGATTAAATCGGGAAAAATTTAGGAAAACGAAATTTATTGAAGATAGGAGCGTTTAACATGAAACCACTTACAGCTATTTTGATTGGAGCAGGTGACAGAGGGGTAAGAGCTTATGCGCCTTATTCATTAGATTATCCGAATGAATTAAAGATTATCGGTGTGGCAGAGCCCAACAGAGAAAGAAGAAACAGATTTCGGCAGGACTATCAAATTTCCGATGAAAATTGTTATGAGTCCTGGGAAGAGGTATTGAATCAAGAAACAAAATTAGCGGATATTGCGATTATCTGTACACTTGATCAAAACCATTTTGAGCCAACCATGAGGGCATTGGAATTGGGTTATCATGTTCTTTTAGAAAAACCTATGTCTCCAAGTCCAGTGGAGTGCATTATGATGGAACGCGCCGCCCAAAAGTTTAATCGGCAACTTACCATATGCCATGTACTAAGGTATACAGAATTTTGGGAAACGATTAAAAAGATTATCTCCAAAGGGGAAATTGGAGTGGTTGTATCACTCCAATTAAATGAAAATGTGGAAATCATGCATATGTCCCACAGCTTTGTCCGCGGCAATTGGAATAACAAGGGAAGAACAAGTCCGATGATTCTTCAAAAGTCTTGTCATGACATGGATATTATTTCTTTTGTGATCGGCAAGGATTGTAATCGTGTAAGTTCCTATGGATCGCTCATGCATTTTAAGGAAGCAAATGCCCCCGTTGGAGCACCGAATAGATGTTTAGAGGGCTGTCCTGCCGAACTAGAATGTCCCTTTCACGCTGGCAGGTACTATCTTGGAGAAGGCAAAGGATGGGCTAAGAAATTTACAGAAGATGATACAAACGAAGGCATCATAAAGGCATTAAATGAAACGCCTTATGGCAAATGTGTATATCGCTCTGATAATGATGTGGTCGATCATCAAGTAGTGAATATGGAATTCGAGGGTGGGGCGACAGCAACGTTCAGCATGTGCGGCTTTACAAGGGAACAAACACGGATTGTTCAAATCATGGGTACAAAAGGCGAAATACGTGGAAATATGGAGGAAAACAGTATATCCATTTTTGATTTTCTCACGAAACAGGAAACGGTCATTAAGTTTGACAAACCCATTGGGGGACACGGCGGTGGAGATCAGGGAATCATGAGAACCTTCCTGAGGGAAGTTCAATATGGACATAAACAAGATAGTGTTTCTTCCACTTCTGCATCCGTAAGAAGTCACCTAATGGCATTTGCTGCAGAAGAATCGAGGCTAAATCAAGGTCAATCGATCAATATTGACGATTATTATACTAGTTTAGTAGAAACCGTTAAGAATTAAAGGAATCTCCCAATATTAAAAACTATTTTATTTAGGGAGGTGGTCAAATCTAAACATAATTCATTTTCTCCATTATGGTTCCAGCATCGTAATCAATTTTAAAAAAATGTAAGGGTTATCAAAGGGTAAGAGGTCATTATACCATTCAAGTTCTAAGCGTATTTTTAGAAATCTACTAAACATTTATCAGAAGGAAGGGGAACAATATGAAAAAGTGGCTTATCATGCTTTTAACTGTAATTTTAGGATTACTAGGGTTAGCCGGATGCAGTAATAGTGATACGACTTCAGGTAATAGCAAAGATGACAAAGTGGAAATCACCTATGGATTTTGGGATAAGAAGCAAGTCCCTGCTATTGAAGAAATTATTAAGTTGTTTAATGAAAAATACCCGAATATTAAAGTGAAAACAGAGCTGACTCCATATGGTCAATATTTCCAGAAACTTGAAACCGCTGCCACTGGAGGTGCCTTGCCAGATGTTATGTGGATGAATGGTCCTCATGTTGAGCAATATGCGGAGGGAAAGGTTATTCTCCCGCTTAGTGACCTTGCAAAGAAAGATAACTTTAGTTTAGATAATTATCCAAAGTCTTTAGTTGATCTTTATACTGTTGATGGAAAAGTATATGGAATACCAAAAGACTTTGACACTACAGGCTTATGGTATAACAAAAAAATCTTTGATGAAGCAGGCGTGCCTTATCCAGACGATTCATGGGATTGGAATAAATTAAAGGAAGTTGCTAAAAAGCTGACAAATAAAGATAAAGGTATTTGGGGCTATGCGGCTGTAATGGGCAATCAAGGCGGATATTATGATTTCATTTGGCAAAATGGCGGTTATATTATTTCTGATAATGGCAAGTCTGTTGGTTTTGACAAGCCTGAGGCGATTGAGGCCCTTAAATACAATATTAGTTTTATAAAAGAAGGGCTATCGCCAACACAAGCCCAAATGACAGAAACAGCTGCTTCCGAATTATTCTCTTCAGGAAAAATAGCGATGATGTTTGACGGTCCATGGATGGTTCCGGAATACAAAAATAACCCTGATTTAAACGTTGCCGTTGTTCCAAAAGGAAAACAACGAGCCGTTGCGATACATGGGTTATCGAATGTCATTGCTTCGAATACAAAGCATAAAGATGCTGCGTGGAAGTTTGTCCAATTCTTAGGCTCGAAAGAAGCAGCGGAAGTATACGCGAAAACAGGAACCGTAATTCCTGCCTACAATGGTACCCAAGATGCTTGGTTACAATCTGTTCCGAATTTGAACCTTAAAGCCTTTATTGATGGTGTGGAATATTCTCGTCCACTGCCAAGTGTGAAAAGCACAGGGGAAATTTGGCAGTATGAAACAGATGTTCTTAAAAAGGCTTGGAGTGAGGAAGAAAGTGTAGAAGATGCCGTAAAAGAACTAACGAAAAAGGCAAATGAAGCTTTATCTAAGAAATAGGCTCTGTTAAAGGGCAATTGTTGATTTTTAACACTGTTGATTGGAGCGGAAGGCGCGAAGACTCCTGCGGGAGTACGGGGCAGGGGAGACCCCGCAGGCGCCAAAGCGCCGAGGAGGCTCCCCGGCACGCCCGCGGAAAGCGAAGCGCCTGGAGCGCAAATCAACAAACAAGTTTAACAGAGACAAGAAATAAAAAAATTGAAGAGGAGAAATTGTATCTTCTCTTCTTTTTTCTAATTAAGGAGGGAATACAGTGAAGGAACTTCCTCTACAGGTTGAAGTGAAGGCGAAAAACAAATTTAAGGTATCGAGCTTAACAAAGACAAGGAAACGATCGGATTATTTTTGGGCCTATCTAATGATTGCTCCCACCATGCTGGGCTTGTTTATTTTTTACCTTTGGCCCATCATTCAAACCTTTTACTTTAGTTTCACTGAATGGGGAGCATTTGGACAGTATGAGTGGACGGGGTTAGCGAATTATAAGCGGATGCTTGAGGATAGCAATCTATTAAAATCGTTTAAGAATACGGGAATTTATATTATTTTTACGGTTCCAATTGGGATTTTCCTTTCTATTTTGGTGGCGGTGCTTCTAAATCAAAAAATAAAGGGGAAATCCGTTTACCGGACATTATATTTTTTACCTGTTATCACGATGCCTGCTGCCATCGCCATGGTTTGGAAATGGCTTTTTAACTCCGATTATGGACTTCTAAACTATCTTTTATCTTTAATCGGAATAAAGGGGCCGCAGTGGGTTAGTGATCCGAAAATAGCTTTATATTCGATTATTGTGGTAGCCATCTGGAGTGGGATTGGTTATAACATGGTCATTTTCCTCTCCGGACTTCAAGGGATTCCAAAGACCTATTATGAAGCAGCGGAAATGGATGGGGCAGGCCCACTCAGGGTTTTCTTTAAAATTACCCTTCCGCTGCTTTCTCCGGTTATTTTCTTTGTAAGCATCATGTCTTTAATAGGCGCATTCCAAGTGTTTGATTTAATTTTCATGATGATAGGAAAGGGCAGTACAGCGTTAGAAAGTACCCAATCAATTGTGTATTTATTTTACCAGCATGCATTCGTCTTAAACGATAAAGGATATGCAGCCGCCATCGCTGTTCTCTTATTAATCGTTATTCTAATAATTACAGCGATTCAAATGGTGTTACAGAAAAAATGGGTTCATTATGACTAAAGGAGGGAGAACTATTGGAAAGAACGAGACAGCTAATACAAAGTAAGACATTCTTCATCCACTTCATCCTTATAGTGGGGTCAGTGGCCATGGTCCTGCCCTTTTTATGGATGATCCTAACCTCATTAAAAACATATGCTGAGTCGATTCATGTACCGCCCGTTATTATTCCAGAGGATTTCAAATGGGGGAACTACAAAGAGGTATTTGGGCTGCTGCCTTTTTTCAAATTTATGTACAACACTTTTATTGTTACAGTCGTACGAACCGCCGGGCAGCTGTTTTTGTGTTCGTTGGCCGCTTATGCTTTTGCCCGTATTGAATTTCCAGGCAGGAATTTTCTATTTATGATAGCATTATCAGTTCTCATGGTTCCCGGTCAAGTCTTTTTGCTGCCGCAATACATGATTATTGTGAAATTAGGCTGGCTGAATACATTGCAAGCAGTTATTGTACCTGGTTTGTTTAGCGCTTTTGGTACATTTCTGCTGCGTCAATTCTTTATGGGGCTTCCAAAAGAACTGGAAGAGGCAGCAAGGCTTGATGGCTGCAACCATTTCCAAATTTATTGGAAGATTATGCTTCCACTAGCCAAACCAGGTTTGGTTGCATTGGGTATTTTTACTACCCTTTGGAGCTGGAATGAATTAATGTGGCCGATGATTGTGAATAATTCCACTGAATCGATGACACTTTCTGTCGGATTGTCATCGTTACAAGGTCAATATTTAACCAACTATCCGATCCTTATGGCAGGCTCGTTTTTGGCCATCCTGCCAATGCTGATTTTATTTATCATTTTGCAAAAGCAATTTATTGAAGGCATTGCAGTAACAGGTGGAAAATAAAGAATAATCTTCTATATTGGGTTGACCCAACAAGTTGTGGTGATATAAAATAAATAATGACAAGAATTTAAACTAAATTAAAGACATTTATAAAAAAACTCATAGCTTGTAGTCTATGAGTTTTTAATAAATGTCACTTGTACCAACAACCCATCTATATATGTTTGGAGGTGTACAATTGAAAAAGGCAATTGGTATAGATATTGGCGGGACAAAGATTGCAGCAGGCATTATTTCTGAAACAGGGGAATTACTGAAACGTACGGAGGTAAAAAGTGATCCTTCAGACAAAGAAAAGATGTTTGCTAAAGTGGTAGAAGTGGTAGACCGAGTTCTAGAGGATTCTACTTATTCGTTAGCGGACATGGAAGGCATTGGTGCCGGGGTACCGGGCAAGGTGGATCGCCAACAGGGCATTGCGATTTTTCAAAATAATTTACCTTGGGCCCAGTTTCCTGTCACTGCCAGGTTACAGGAGCAATTTGGGCTCGAGCGGATTACGATCGACAATGATGTTTACATGGCGGCTTTTGCCGAGTGGAAGGCTTCCCAGGCAAAAAGCGATGAAACGTTTGTCTACGTGACGATAAGTACGGGCATCTCATGCTCTATTATTCATAATGGTTCATTTTTCAGAGGAGCCGGATTCGCTGGAGAACTTGGATTAATTCCTGTTCTTTCGGCGGGGAAGGAATTAGAGCGGCTGGAAAATATATCTGCTGGACCAGCAATCGAAAAATTAGCACAAAAGGAAATGCAAACAGCATCTTTGTCGACTAAGGATGTCTTCGAACGCTATAACGAAGGGGCACATGGGTTTCAACCCATAATTGATGAAATAACGGACAATTGGGTACAGGGGTTGTATTCGATTTCCTGTTTACTAGACCCTCATAAAGTAGTTTTCGGCGGCAGTGTGATTGCTAACAACCCTTTTCTGCTTAACATCATTAAAGAAAAACTAAAATCATTCCAAATCCCTGAACAACAGCATCTTTTAAGTCAAATGTCCATTAGCACAATGAAGCAGAATAATGGAGTGATTGGTGCTGGGTTACGGGTATTTGAAGGAATTTAACAAATCTTAAGAGGAGTGACACCATTTGTTTACTTTAAGTATGGAAAATTTAATGCCATTAGGAGCATCATTTACAACACAAGAAATCAAGCAGCAGCCTGAATTATGGGGCGAAACATTTGCATTGTATTCGAAGAAGAGACCTGAAATTGAAGCATTTTTACGGAACCTGACAGAAAAGCACGATACTATCCGGGTCATTTTTACAGGGGCCGGAACTTCCGCGTATGTCGGTGACACCATTACCCCATATTTAAAAGAAAGAGTCGATGAGAAAAAGTGGAATCTGATGAGTGTTCCAACGACAGCAATTGTGTCAAATCCTTACCAATTTTTAAAGGCTGACATCCCAACATTATTGATTTCCTTTGCGAGAAGCGGCAACAGTCCGGAAAGCGTTGCAGCAGTGGAATTAGCGGAACAAGTGATAACGGACCTCTACCAGATTACCATCACCTGCTCAAAGGAAGGGAAGTTAGCACAACGGGCAAAAGGGGATGACAGCAATCTCTTACTGTTGATGCCAGAAAGATCCAATGATCAAGGCTTTGCGATGACGGGAAGCTACACCTGTATGACCTTAACAGCACTGCTCATCTTTGATTCCGTGTCTGTGGAAGAAAAATTGACCATTGTTGAAACAATTCGCGGCATGGGTCAAAGTGTGATTAGCAGAGGAGCAGATATTGAGAAAATGATTGCTACCGATTTTGATCGGATTATTTATCTTGGCTCAGGTGGTTTTGAGGGCTTGGCAAGAGAGGCACAATTAAAAATTTTGGAGTTAACTGCCGGTAAAATTGCCACTTCCTTCGATTTATCACTCGGCTTCCGCCATGGTCCCAAATCATTTGTGAATGAAAAAGCTGCAGTGTTTCTTTTTGTTTCTAACCATCCGTATACACGCCAATATGATTTAGATATGTTAAATGAATTGAGACGGGATCAAATCGCAGGCTATATTTGTGCAATTTCCGTAGACGGAGAGACCAATTATGTTGGTGATACTTTTTCATTCGACAGCGACGCCCGCATCATACCAGATGCTTACTTGTCACTGCCGTATGTCATGGTTGGACAAACGCTCGCTTTATTATCTTCGATTAAGGTAGGAAATACACCGGATACTCCTTCACCTAGCGGAACGGTGAATCGTATTGTACAGGGTGTAACGATACATGAATACAAGTAAATCCAGGGATTAGGAATGCATCTGATTCCCATTCCCATTCCTAAACAGAGGTGCAGCAATGGAGCAATTTGTGTTTGCAGACAGATTTTTTCTTGAGGATGGGGTGTCTGGCCCCGGTTATTTGGAAATCACAAAGGGAAAGTTTGGTTCCTTTTTTGTGACTTTGCCGACTGAATCGGCTGAGACAATCGATTATGCGGGAAAATGGATTGCCCCGGGTTTAGTCGACACCCACATTCATGGCTTTAAAAATCACGATATCATGGACAACGACCTAGAGGGATTGATGGAGATTTCTGAGGGGCTGCTTTCGTGCGGCGTGACTTCTTTTTTACCCACCACGCTAACATCTTCGCCCGATCTATTAAACGAAGTAGTGGCGATGATTGGAGAAAATTATACGAAGGTGCAGGGTGCCAAAATAAAAGGAATCTTTTTAGAGGGCCCATTTTTTACAGAAAAACACAAAGGTGCCCAAAACACGAAGTATTTTTGTGATCCTTCAATAGAAATGCTGGAATCGTGGCAAAAGTATTCCAATCATTTTATCAAAAAGATTGCGCTAGCTCCGGAAAGGAAAGGGGCAATGGAATTTATTGAGCATGCCGTTAACGAACAGGTTACGGTGGCATTGGCCCATAGTGATGCGACATATGTTGTAGCGAAACATGCGGTTGAGAAGGGTGCTTCAATTTTTGTCCATACATTCAATGGCATGAGCGGGCTGCATCATCGAGAACCCGGTATGGTTGGCGCCGCGATGAGCCTGCCGGAAGTGTATGCCGAAATCATTTGTGACGGTCACCATGTTCATCCTGCTGCAGCTAACATTTTAATGAATGCCCGCGGCAGGAAGGGGACGGTTATGGTAACAGATTGCATGATGGCCGGCGGTATGCCAGAAGGCCGCTATCAGCTCGGAGAATTCCCTGTCGAAGTGAAGAACGGGGCTGCCCGGTTGGAGACTGGCAGTTTAGCAGGGAGTATTTTGCAATTAAAAGAGGCTGTCAAAAATGCCGTTGATTGGGGAATTGCTACACCTGAGGAAGCAATCTATATGGCCAGTACAGCTCCTGCTAAAAGTATTGGGATCGATAGGGAATGCGGCATGATTGCGACCGGTTATGATGCCGATTTTATCGTTCTTACACCTGAACTCGAATTAACGGCCACGTATCTTGATGGTGTTTGCCGGTTTCAAGCTGAAAACTTTATGGGGAAAGAGGGAGTTCGATGATTTTAGCAGTCACGATGAATCCTTCCGTTGATATTTCCTATCCCATTCAAGATTTCAAACTGGATGATGTTAATCGTGTTGAAAATGTTCGTAAAACCGCTGGCGGAAAAGGATTAAATGTGGCCCGGGTCGTCAAGCAGATGGGGGAAGACGTTTTGGCGACAGGTGTAATTGGCGGAACCATTGGCGATTACATTATTCAGGAATTGACGAAAAGTGATATCGGGAATCATTTTTTTCAAATCAATCAAGAATCAAGAAACTGTATCGCGATTCTCCATGATGGCAAGCAGACGGAAATCCTAGAATCCGGGCCGACAATATCGGCAGAAGAAGGAGCAGGCTTCTTAGAAAAATATTGGGAACTGCTGTCTGAAGTTTCTCTTGTTACCATTTCGGGCAGTTTGCCAAAAGGGCTTGAGCCTGGATTTTACCGGAAAATGGTCGAAATGGGCCGGGAGAAGGGAATTCCCGTAATTGTTGATACATCAGGGGAGCCGCTCCGCCAAGTTTTGACTCATGATGTAAAACCCTTCGCTATCAAGCCGAATATCGCTGAGTTATCCCAGCTTCTTTGTATGGAAGTGGATGAGAGCATAAGCAGCTTAAAGCAATTGCTAACCAATGAGTTATTTCATGGAATTGAATGGATTGTCGTTTCGTTGGGCGGGACCGGCGCTTTTATAAAGAATGGTGGAGATTTTTACTTGGTTACCATTCCTGCCATCAACGTTGTAAACCCTGTTGGCTCCGGTGATGCCGCTGTTGCAGGATTAGCGGTTGCCCTGAAAAGAAAGCAATCCGTTCCGGACATCCTGAAAACCGCAATGACGACGGGCATGCTTAATGCGATGGAGGCGGCAACCGGTTATATAGATCGTGAGAAGTTTGGTCAATTTTTTGAAATGGTAGAAGTTATTAAAATAGATTAATAGAGGTGATTGTCGATGTTAGAATTAACGGAAAATAAAGTGGCAGCTCTCAAGCGTTTGTCGGATGAAAATGGGATTATCGGGGCTTTGGCAATTGATCAGCGCGGTTCATTAAAGAAAATGATTGCAGCAGGAAGTTCAAGTTCTATCGGAGATGAAGGCATCATCCGCTTTAAGGAATTGGTTTCCGAAGAATTGACACCCTATTCAACTGCTATTCTATTAGATCCGGAATATGGACTGCCCGCTGCAAAGGTTCGCAGCAAGGACGCCGGTTTATTGGTTGCTTATGAAAAGACCGGATACGATTCAAAAGCAGCGGGCCGTTTGCCTGATTTATTGCCAGAGTGGTCGGTTAAACGATTGAAGGACGCCGGTGCAGATGCCGTTAAATTTTTACTGTACTATGATGTGGATGAAGACGAGAAGATTAACGAATATAAGCATGTTTATATGGAACGAGTCGGGTCCGAGTGTGTGGCAGAAGACATTCCGTTCTTCCTTGAAATAGTGTCTTACGATACCAAAAATGATGATGTGAAAAGTAAAGAGTATGCAAAAGTGAAGCCGCATAAAGTAATTGAAGCAATGAAGGAATTCTCCAAACCAAAGTATCATGTCGATGTATTAAAAGTAGAAGTTCCAGTGGATATGAAATTTGTTGAAGGCTACACGGAAGGCGAAATAGTCTATAGTAAGGAAGAGGCAGCTTCCTTCTTCAAAGAGCAAAGTGAAGCTACTGAGCTGCCGTTTATCTTCTTGAGTGCCGGAGTAAGCGCGAAACTATTCCAAGAAACACTGAAGTTTGCCAAAGAATCTGCCTCTACCTTTAATGGTGTATTATGTGGCAGGGCAACTTGGAAAGACGGCGTCGCACCTTTTGCTGAAAATGGGGAACAAGCAGGTCGTGACTGGTTAAAAGATACCGGTATAAGGAATATTGCAGAATTGAATGCCGTGTTGAAAGAGACTGCCAGCTCCTGGTTTGCTAAAGCGAATTGACTAGACTGCTATTTTTGAAATTGCCAAAATTGGATAGGCTTTTTAAGCGAACAGTGCCGGGTACTGTTCGTTTTTTTATGCATTTCACTAAAAAACAATATATCTAAAAATTTGGACAATATCTTTGTTGTGGAAGCGCTTTAACAAAAGTAAGCTAGATTACAGATAGAAGGTGATGTTACTGGATCTTTAATCATTTAACAATCATCGTCATCTATAAAACTATTATTATCAAAGGAGGAGAGGATTTGGGCAGGAAGTATAACAAAAGATTAACTAATATCCTGATTGCGCTTGTGTTATTTTTGCCAACATTTTTGACTGGGTTCATTCCACCGTTACGTGCAGTGGCAGAAGTGACTAATCCATGGGTCACGATTTCAGCTGGCGGAAATGAAGTAAATGAAATGGCCGCCCAGAATGGGAAGACCTATGCACGGCTTGGAGCTGGAGCAGGAAATGACAATGGGTCAAAAGCTGCCATTTTTCAAGAGAAAAATAAGACAGCTCAAGAAACAGGAACGATGGAATATACCTTTATTCCGGAATTGCAAGGAGCAGATACCAGATTTGGATTCTATCCTCATTATATTGACCCTAACAACTTTGTATTTGTAGGTTATGACTCATTTGGGTGGTTCTATGAATACAAATATAAAGGCACCGGAACCTGGTTAAACACTAGACCAAGCGTATCACTACCAGAAGCAGGATCTAAACATTCTATTAAAATTGATTATGGCGGAACCACTTTCAAGGTTACTTTAGATGGCCAAGATTTATTTGGACCTGTTACTTTACCAAACGACGTAAATAATCTGCTTGCAGGTAAGGAAGCGGTTAAACTTGGTGCTTTTGGAGGGAAAAACAGCCAAGTACTCATTGAATTGGGGGATGCTCCAGGAGATGTAGGACCAAAACCAGGTGACCGTGAACCTGTTGACATTACGGATAACCAACTGACAGATGGAGATTTTAAAATTATCTCTGGTGACGGAGGTATTACCTATAATGAAGATGGTTCAGCAACCTTCAAGGTTACCTCAACCCAAAAGAATCGAATTGTCTACAATAAAATGGATGGAATAAAGAATGGTGTTTTTGAAGCGGATATTACTCCAGCAACCAGCGCCATGAACCGCTTTGGTCTTATCTACCGTGTTCAAAATCCATCTGCCTATACGTATGTGGGAACGGGAGATCAGAACAATCAGTATTTTGGCGAGATCTTTGGCCCTGCTAACCGTTGGACGGATATGACCTCAGATGTGCCATTGGAAGCCAATAAAACCTATCATCTACGACTGAAATTCATAGATGATGCAGCAACCCTTTACGTTAATGATAAAAAGGTAAATACCTGGCCATTGGCAGGCGGTGTCGATAAAGCAGGTTTACTTGGATTTGAAAAAAGCCGCGGGTCAGCTAACATTACCATTTCAAACATTAAAATTAAGGAATATGTTCCACCTAAAGCGCCAAGTACTCCACCAGTTGAAGATACAATAAAATCAGACTATATGGATGTCATAATTGACCAAGTATTCCCACGTGTCATCGAATACCGGGTTGGCAATAAGGTTATGGGGGGACAGAAATCTCCTGTTTACGGAGTGAAAGTGAACGGTACGCTTTACTATCCTGAAGTAAGTTTTGAAAAGCTGAGCGAAAGTGAAGCACTGTATACCTTAAAAGTGAAAGATGAAATTGAAAACCTTGATGCTGTTCTCAAAGTTTCATTAAAAGTCAACAAAAATAAAGTAATTTATACTTTTGAGGATATTACCAATGCCGGAAGTGCAAAAATTGAAACGGTGGAATTTGCTGATCTAAACTTTATCTCCATCAATTCCGCACAACCGAATGCAAAAGCAAAATTAACAAATCTTAGCGGTGATGTAACGAAGCCGGGGGATATTGATGTCACTGTCGATTCATCGATGGAGGGGATTGGAACATCAGCAAGCTACTATACTGGTTTCCTATCAACGGATCAATTGAGTGCAGGTGTTTGGTCCAGTTCCGAAGTCAATGGTTACCGCAACCTAGTAGCTAATCGCTATCAAAGTGAAGATGGTACGAAAGCGATTGGGATTGGTTCGAGTTTGCTTTATTATCAAAGAGAATTTATGCAGAAACCGCAAGCAGTAAAACCTACTGTGAAAGTTGCCATTGCTGACGATTTGAATAAAGATAATGAAGTTAACTGGCAGGACGGTGCAATTGCCTACCGTGAAATCATGCAGGACATAAAAGGATCAGAAAATGTTAACAACCTTGTCGGCACACGTATTGCTATGAATTTTGGATCACAAGCCCAGCAGCCATTCCTAAAAACATTAGATAATGTAAAAAAGGTAGCACTCGCTACAGACGAATTGGGCCAGTCTGTGCTTTTAAAAGGATATGGAAATGAAGGGCATGATAGTGCACATCCGGATTATGGAAATGTCGGTGAACGAATCGGCGGTGCTGACGATTTAAAAACACTTATTCGTGAGGGTCATAAGTACAATTCTGAATTTGGTGTCCATATAAATGCCCAAGAAACGTATCCTGAAGCCAAAGCTTTTAATGAGGGTTTTATTGATAGTCCAAATTCCAAGGGCTGGGGTTGGTTAGATCAATCCTATACTATTAATAAATTAAAAGATTTATATTCTGGGACGCGTGCCGAAAGACTGGATGAATTAAAAGCTGCTGCACCAGGTCTTGACTTTATTTATTTGGATGTATGGTATCAAGATCAGTGGGAATCTGATCGAATTGCAGAGCAATTTATGGATAGAGGCTGGCGAGTCTCAACTGAGTTTGGTACAGCAGTGGCCAATTATTCTACTTGGCAGCACTGGGCTACAGATAAGAACTACGGTGGACCAACAAGCAAAGGAATCAACTCTGAAGTCCTTCGTTTTATAAGTAATCACCAAAAAGATTCCTGGGTGTTGAATTGGCCTGAAGCAGGCGGAACGGCTGATCACCCATTACTTGGTGGTTTTGAATTAGCTGGTTTCGAAGGATGGCAGTCGGATAAGAACTTTGACCAGTTTATCCGCATGACCTTCGATACCAATCTGCCGACTAAATTTTTACAAAAGTATTATGTTACGGATTGGACAGATGTACAAGGTGACAAAACGAAAACAAACTTGGAAAAGGAAATTAAATTGGAAGACCCAAGTAATGGGGATGAAGTTGTTGTAACTAGGAAAGACAATTCCAGAGAAAGAGTGATTACACTTAATGGAAATGTGGTCCTTGATGAACATTCGTATTTAATTCCTTGGGTGGAACAGGATTTTAAAAATCCAACTCCTGCTGCTGAAAAATTGTTTCATTGGAATTTGGAAGGTGGTACTACAACCTGGACATTGCCTGATGGATTTGTTGGTCCATCTAAAAAGGTTTACGTGTACAAAATGACTGATAAAGGCCGAACTGATGTGCAGAAAGTCGAAGTGGTCAACAATCAGGTAACCTTAATAGCTGAGGCAGCAACACCATATGTAGTTATTCCGGACAAAAAGGAGAAGGGCTTACAGGTCGACGATTGGAGCAAGGGAGCTCATATCTATGACACAGGATTTAATTCGGGAACGGTCAAAGATGAAAATACAAAAGTTGCTGGAGACAAGGATGCTGTCGGTGTTATCAGAACGAATCAAACTGAAAATGACCGTAATTTGAGCAGCGGTGACTATTATTTGAATATGGAAAGTCCATCAAAGAATACAACCGTTTCCCGCACCATTACTGACCTGGTGCCAGGTAAAGATTATGTGGCAGAAGTCTACGTAGAAAACAATAGTGATGTAAAAGCCGGAATCAAAGTAACTGGCGGGGTAAAGGATGTAAGCAATTACACATTACGCAGCCTGCAAAAGAACTATGTAAAAGCAGACTCACATGCTTCAAATGATGGCTACAATAGCAAAATGCAAAGAATGCAAGTGAGCTTTACGGCTGCATCTAAAAAGGCTGAACTCATTCTCAGCCGAGAGGGCGGAGAAGGAATAACCAAATTTGACGATATTCGCATCGTTCAAAAATCTGTGAATAATCAACTATCGTCTAACGTATTTGAGCAGGATTTTGAATCGGTCGTGCAAGGAATTTACCCATTTGTTATTGGGAATACGGAAGGGGTAGAAGATAACAGAATTCATTTGTCTGAATTACATGCACCGTATACACAAAAAGGATGGGCAGGCAAAAAATTAGTAGATGATGTTATCGCAGGAAATTGGTCTGTTAAAGTCAATACTGGAAACAAAGGCTTAGTGTATCGCACCATTCCTCAGCACTTCCGCTTTGAACCGGGAGTAACCTATAAAGTATCCTTTGACTATCAAACTACTGCTAATGCTTATCGCTTTATCTCAGGTGATCAAGAAATTGATGTTCGAGATATTGCGGCTGCAAAGGGACTGAGTTTGAATAATACACTTACAGCTTCTGCTGATACCAAAAGGGCTGAGTTTACGATAACAGGTTCTGAGAATGGGCAAACCTATATTGGAATTTTCAGTGATGGAACGAGTTTGAATGGAGATACTGGGGCAGGCACGTTTATTTTAGATAACATACGGATTGAACAGGTCAGCAACTGAAATTTGCCTAAGATTGATAGTCTATATACTATGGAAAAATAGAAAAGAGAAGAGAAACCAGCACGGATTAATTTAAAGTCAATCCAAGCTGGTTTCACTTTTTTATTTTAAGGAAGTCGGAGGTGGATGTGCAGGAAAAAAATCGATGTTAAGTGGGTGCCCCCTCAACAAATCCCCTAAAGTTGTCTTCAAACTGAAATACAATTGACATCTTATTAAAAAATTCCTTTGATAAAATTGTAACAATTGGGACTTAAATTCTAACTTATATTCGAATCGTATGAGGAATAATTATGCCTCTTTACCATATGAATGACATAGAGTGGTTGCCATTGGAGGGAATTTTAATGACGTTAGAGAAGCAATTGAAACAAAAAAAATACTATGAAATGTTCATTAATGAGCAAGAAAATATTCATCCGATTCGGGTCCTTGGTGAAGCCTTTCAGGAGGAAGCACAAAAGGATTTACCTGACCTATCTTATATACGCTTTGCACAGGGGGAAGTGTATTTTCACCATAAGGATTATGAAACGGCGATTTTTAAGTGGGAAAACATTGTCAATGACCTGGAGCAATGGGCGAAGAAAAATACGGCAGATGCCTATTATGAGCTGGGAATGTTATCAACGGCGGAAGATCTTTATAGTGCCATAGAAACGGAAAATCTTACCTTAAAAACAGAAGTAGCCCTACAGTTATTTTCGCTCTATCTTGAACGCGGAAAGCTGGAGGCGGCTGTTGCGATTATCAAAAGGACGGTCAACTCTAACCCAGATTATCCGAATGTAACCGAAGTCGCCCGTGCATTCTTCGAAGAGCAGAGTGACTGGAACAATGCCATTGAGCTTGCGGTGAATGAAGCCAAGCGGACGGAATCGTTGGAATGGTTTGAAATTCTGCATACATATGTAGAAAATAGTGTAACGAAAAACTTTGATCCAAATTATTTTTCGCATGCATTAAGCGTCCTGTTTAATCTGAATAAAAAAAGCTTTGAACAGCTTGTTTCTTCATTGTGGAATAGCTATCAGAATGAAGAATCTTATTTTGTCTGGTTGAGGGAAATCAACCACTTGCTCCTCAATCTTGATCTGGATCGAAATGAAAACTATCATGAGCTTTCAAAACGCCATAAAGAAACTTATTTCACCTTTATTGATGGAAGGTATTTTATAAATCAGCTTCAGGATATCATTCCAGACTTGCTGACGAATTGGCACCGTCTGGCTGACAATGCGAATAGTGTATTGGCGTCAGCAGCAGTCCTTTCTTGGAATGAACTTTTTCCAGCGAGCATCAGCCAGTCCATCGTTAGTGAAGCAGAAAAATTAATCAGTATAACGGAAACGGATATGGATGAGCTTGACGAGTGTCTGTCACTCTTTGATTCCATATTGAATTGGGCTCAGGAGCATGACATGGGCGAGAATAATCGTGTCAAGTGGCTTGCCCAGCAGTTGATTGATTTTGATACCCAGCATATCCTTCTTGCCGGGTTTAAAGGAAGTGGGAAATCTTCCTTTATAAACACGGTTCTCGGTGCCGAATTACAGGATGGGTCAACATCGTCTGTTGTTCTGTTCAAAGACGCTGAGGAAATGACCATAACTGAAATCACTGACAGGGAGATTAACGCTTTAACTGGTTTAGAGGAATTCCAGGAAAAAATGGATCGAAGACGAAATGCATTAGAATCAATCATAGAATTGAAGCGTCCAATTCCATTTTTTAAAGATAATAAGGTTGCGTTCCTGGATACTCCTGGGCTTACCGGGTCTCTCCATTATGATCGCTATGAAGTGCTGAAGAACCTGCAGATTGCCGACACAATTCTTTTTGTGGTAGATGCAAATGCTTCGTTTACCGATAAGGAATGGGCAGCGCTTGGACAAATACAAGAGATTGCACCGGATATTCCAATCCATTTCATGATTAGCAAAATGGAGACTATTGAAAATGAACAAGAAGCACATAAAATTTATGATGATATAAAAGCGATGGTCAACTCCTATTTACATGATGCTAAGGTATTTGCGTTTTCAACACAATATGAACAAAAACAACAAATGAAAGAATTAAAAGTGTTTATTCAGTCCATCAAAAATACTAGAAATCTAGCGGATAAACGCCTTGCAAAGCTGTTGTATTTTATTCGGACAACAATCGCCAGTCTCTTGCAAAAACGAATTGATGTTGAAAATCAGTTAATAGAATCTATTCGCTGGAACGAAGAAATGCTGATGAAGCTAACTGGTGCAGTGAACCAACTGAACGATACCGAAATACAAAGAACAAAATCAGCGATAAAATCGTATCGGGCAATTAAGGAATCCATTAAGACAGAAATCTCAGTGGCTGTGCCAAAAATGCTCCGGGAGTGCTCTTCTCTAATCAAGGAAGACAGTGATTTTAGTAAAATTCATCTTATGCTTAATGATGAGATGAATAAAAGGCTGCAGGATTATTTGGAGCAAAAGGTTTTGCCGAAATATTACAGCTCACTTCAAGATTGGATTGAGCGTTCACATCATGAGTTTAAGGAAAACCAAGAATTTCTGGTTGAGATGAAAGATGGATTTAATCAAATGTACGGGGAAGAGCGATTGGAGCTTGAGTGTGATTTTAGGTTGCTCGATGATTGGCGCCGCGATACCGATAGGATGACAACCAGGTTCCAGTTGGAAACAGTCAATATCCTGCTGCGCCGAACACCTTCACAATTTTTATTAAAAAGTGCAGGGAAGCTTCTTGGGGCGATTTCGCAAAATAAAGCCATGCTTTTCAACAAATACCAATCCTTTATAGAAAATGAGGACTATTCTGAAGCAATCGATGCCGTGAATAAGCAGTTTTTCCAGCCATTTGAGATGTTTGAAAAATCATTAGAGCGCGATGTTACCTTATTTTTCAAGGATCCAAAGGCAATTTTAAATCGTTCTGCTGAAGAAGCACGTTCAGAGATTCAGAAGAAAAAAGAAATGCAAGATAAGATGAATGAGAATCCAGAAATGTTCCGCGACCCATTAACCTTATTTGACGTGAGACTACGCCAATTCGAATGGATGACAGTTGCGGGAAAGGGAATGCAAACAATCTACTAGCCTTTTTGAAAAAAGTTACTAATTTAGGATTTTGAATTCGGTCACGTGATAGTCTACGTGACCGAATTCTGTTATTGGGAAGGAAATGGGTCACGTAGAAGGGTGCTATGTGACCGAATTCTGTTATTGGAAAGGAAATGGGTCACGTAGAAGGATGCTACGTGACCCATTTCTGTTATTGGGAAGAAAATGGGTCACGTAAAAGGAGTCTACGTGACTCAAATCAGTTTTAGGAAAGAAATGGGTAATATAGAGTGTATCTACGTGGTAAAATCAGTTTTTTTGATGAGCGCTATTCAAGATTTTGTCGTACAAAAACACATTGCCTATATTAACAAAAAATGATAGCCTAATTTTAATCTGTTTTTATAAAAGGAGGGAAAACTCGTGATAAAAATAACCGGTTCTCAAACAGAAGCAAAAGTATTTTCCAACTATCCTCAGGAGACGGCACTTGAACAAATACAAGAGCTATGTAATCAAGCTTTCTTAAAGGATACAAAGATTAGTATTATGCCAGACTATCATGCTGGTAAGGGATGTGTGATTGGAACCACCATCCAGCTAAAGGATAAGGTAGTCCCGAACCTAGTAGGTGTTGACGTAGGCTGCGGCGTATTAACGGTTAAGCTGCAGGATAAAAAGGTTGATTTTAATAAGCTGGATCAGGTCATTAGGACCTATGTGCCAAGCGGAATGGAGATACATTCTGATGAGACTGCTCAGTTTATTAACACGTGTTTTCCATCTGCGGAAGAATTTAAAGCTCAGCACATTCTTAGCGAGAATAAAAGCCGTTATAGCCTAGGAACTCTTGGTGGCGGCAACCATTTCATCGAAGTCTCAGTCGATACCGATGGGTACCACTATTTAACCATTCATACTGGCAGCCGTTATGTGGGAGCAAAGATTGCCACCTATTATCAAAAAGTAGCTATTTCCAAGCTCCGGAACCATGATTTAACGGAGATGATTGATAAATTAAAGGCTGCTGGGCGTCAAAAAGAAATTCAAGCTGCCATTCAGAGCTACAAAGAAACCAATCCTGTAATTCCAAATGATTTAGCTTATTTGGAGGGAGAGGATTTTGAACATTATATTCACGACATGAAATTGGCACAGGCGTTTGCGAAGGCAAACCGTGAAGAAATTGCCAGAGCAATTACGGAGAATATGGGCTTTGAAGAGCAAGATCGTTACGATACCGTCCACAACTATATTGATACAGATAACTTGATTTTACGAAAGGGAGCTGTTTCAGCTCAGAAGGGCGAACGTCTCATCATTCCAATCAACATGAGAGATGGGTCGATTTTAGCTGTCGGCAAGGGCAACGAAGATTGGAATAATTCTGCACCGCATGGAGCGGGCCGCGTCCTTAGCCGGACAAAAGCGATGAAAACGCTGAATATGGATGATTTCCACAATACCATGAAGGGCATCTGGACGACATCTGTCTCCGAAGAAACTTTGGATGAAGCGCCGATGGCTTATAAATCGATGAAGGAAATTTTAGAAAAAGTAGAAGAAACAGTCGAGATTGCGAGCTTTATTAAGCCGGTATATAACTTCAAAGCCAGTGAAAAATATACTCCGGCAAGATATAAAAAATAACTAAAGGGCTGCTTCGATTGAAGCAGCCCTTTAGTTATTTTTCATTAAGTAATTTCAGGAGCAAATCAGGCCGATTTGTTAAAATACCGTCCGCCCCAGCATCAATGAGTCTTTTCATTTCCTTTGGATCATCAATCGTCCAATAATGCATTTGCATTCCCAGGCGATGGGCTCCATTAATCAGCTTTTTGTCCGTTAAGTCAAATCCGCTATCTGCCGTCGGGAGCTGGAAGGCATCCACATGGGGCTGAAAAAGGTTGCGTAAAAAGAATTTATGGAAAATCACAAAACTTTTGACCTCCTGCCTGCCTGCTGAGGTAGCAACCCGGCCCTTTGCATATTTTTCAAACGTATTGAGGATCTCTTGATCGAAAGATGCGACCAAAATTTTATCCTCCATATGATATTTCTCTATTAATGCCCAAAGCTTGGAGGCCATTTTGTCTATCCGATCAGGAGGATTATCGTCTTTAATCTCCATCTCGATACGCATATTGCCAAAGGTTTGAAACATTTCTTCGGCAGTTGGGATATAAACACCCTTTCCACGGTAACTATATTGACCATCCAGATCTTTAAATTGATACCCCGCATCGAGTTTTTGAATTTCTTCCAGTGTCATGTCAGATACCTTACCGTGTCCATTTGTTGTCCGGTCCACAGTTGGATCGTGGATGGCAACCAAATATCCATCTTTTGTAATATGGAGGTCTGTTTCAAGGGCATCCACCCCCATGGTGGCAGCACTCGTGAATGCTGCTATTGTGTTAGAAGGGGCAAGAAGCTCTCCGCCTTGATGGGCAATCACCATAGGCCGGTCATTTTTGAAAAAGCCTTTTTCCTTAATAGGGCTTACAGGCAAAAAATTTACTGCTAATAGAAAAACAAGAAGAGCAGGCAGGCCCCACCTTATAGCGTATAACCTGCGCTTCTTATTTAGTTTTTTTTCGAGTGTTACTTGCTGCATTAAAAAACTCCTTTGTTAATAACCTTTTGAAAAATCCACAAGATTTTTGGATGGTTTTTTTCCAGAAAGATAGTCTTTTAGGTTAGGAATTAAAATATTTTCTACCACCCTCTTGTTGTAATGTTCCGTTGACCCTGAAGTGTGAGGAGTGATAATTACATTTTCCATTTCCCATAAAGGACTGTCAGGACTTAATGGTTCTTTTTCAAATACATCCAGTCCCGCCCCTGCAATGGTACCATCTTTAAGGGCTTGTACGAGGTCTGCTTCAACGACAATCTCACCACGGCCGATATTAATGAAAAAGGCAGAGGATTTCATTTCTTTAAATTGTTTCGCTCCAAATAACTGATGAGTTTCCTTTGTAAGAGGTAAGGTTACCACCACATAATCGCAGTTTGGCAGAATTAGATCTAATTGATCTGAACCGTACATTTCATCAACAAATTCCTCAGATCTTCCTGAGTGCCTGACACCAAGTACCTTCATTCCGAATGCTTTGGCAATTTTCGCTGCTTCTTTTCCAATCGCGCCAACACCGATGATAGCAACGGTTTTTTCATGCAGTTCTAAATTCATATTGGCATGATGCCATGTTTTCGCTTGTTGATTTTTTACATATGTATGGATTTTTCGTGTTAATCCAAGCATTAGTGCAAAGATGGTTTCTGAAATCGGAAAGGCATGTACACCATTGGCACTTGTTAACAAAATATTTTTAGCTTCTAATTCTTCAAGAGGCATAGAATTAACGCCTGCACTCCAGGATTGCAGCCATTTTAGCTTGGACTCTGGTGCAAGACAATCGTCTTTTAAACTCTGTTTCCATCCTGCAATGATTTCCGCATCCTTAACGTGCTGTTGCCAAACTTCTTTATCTTTACCAGCAATCAGTTCCCAGTCGGGAATAATCTGTTTAATTTGTTCAAGCAGGTTTTGTTCAAGATTGTGAGTAACCACTAATTTTCTCATCATGCCATTCCTCCGTTCAGTTAGTTATTCTCTCTTTTATGATAACAGGTTTATATTCTTAATGGTGTACAATTATTGGGCACTATTCATGTAAAACTGTCCAGGCGAAATACAGTTGGGAAATGGAAAGGCTTCGCTATCTATTCATTTTTCTTGGCACAGAAATTGCAATTAAAATATTAGTAACTTTTATTGGAGGGATTGAATATGCAATTTCAAGATTGCCGTGCGATTGTGACAGGTGGAGCATCTGGATTGGGAGAAGCTACGGTACGTAATATCGTTGAAAATGGAGGAAAGACAGTCATTTTTGACCAATCAGAAGAAAATGGTCTCCGCCTTCAAGCGGAACTAGGTGAGGCTGTTTTATTTTTAAAAACAGATGTTACAAAGGAAGAGGATATAGAAAGGGCAGTCAATAAAGCAGCTGACTTTATGGGGGCCATAAATACTGTTGTTAACTGTGCGGGAATTGGCATTGCCGAGAAAGTGCTGGGCCGAAATGGTACACATAATCTATCACTTTTTTCTAGAGTGATAAATGTAAATTTAGTAGGAACGTTTAATGTGATTCGCCTTGCTGCAGAGAAGATGATAACCAATGAAGTGAATGATAAAAGTGAAAGGGGTGTTATCATCAATACCGCCTCTGTTGCAGCTTTTGACGGCCAAATTGGCCAGGCGGCGTATAGCGCATCTAAAGGTGGAATTGTCGGGATGACGCTGCCGATTGCGCGGGAGCTTGCCCGGTACGGTATCCGCGTTATGACCATTGCTCCAGGTCTTTTTCATACTCCAATGTTTGATACACTGCCTCAAGAAGCGCGGGATTCGCTTGGAAAAATGGTGCCGTTCCCGCCAAGGCTAGGGTATCCGACTGAATACGCACAACTGGTTCAAAGTATTATAGAAAACCCAATGCTTAATGGTGAAACGATCCGCCTCGATGGAGCGATAAGAATGCAGCCGAAATAATGATATTTTCCGAGAAGGCCCTTGGGTCTTCTTTTTATATTGGCTTTTAAAGACTATTGTTGATTTTTTACTTTGTAGCGCAAATCAACAACCAAGTTTAACAGATCCTTCATATTAATAGTTAAAATATTCTAATAAATGTGTATTTTTGTTACAATATAAGTATCTGAAAAAGTGAGGAGTGAAAAAATGCTCCAATTAAAAGAAATCATTACCCCAGTTGATTGTTTTGTAACGGAAAAAACAACTCTAAAAGAAGCTATCGGACTAATTGATAAAAAGAAATGGAACCTGCTCCCTGTAACAGATCCCAACAGAAAATTAGTGGGAATTTTTACACGGAGCTGCCTTTATCAAATGGTCGTAAATGAATGTCCTCTATCCACTCCTATTAAAAATTACATAAAAAAGCAGGTTGAAACTGTTTCGGTCGATACTCCTTACGCAAAGATTGAAGAAATGGTTAGAAACAGCAAGGTTGGAACCGGAATTGTCGTAGATGGAATGAACCACGTTGTCGGTATTCTAACGAAAACAGATATGGTCATGTCCCTGCTTCAAACCTCACAAGAATTACAAACGATAAAAAACTTAAAAAGAACGTTAGAAACAACAATCAAACACGCATTTGACGGAATTGTAATGACGGATGAGAAGAAAATCATTCAAATGGTCAGCCCGCCGCTTCTGGAATTATTCAATCTTACTTTAGAGCAGGTATTGCACCAGCCGGTATCGACTGCGTTGCCGCACCTTCAATTAGACCATATCTATGAATCGGAAACAGCTGAAGTAGGCGGCTTCTTAGAAGTGAGCGGCATTAAGTATATCGTCCACCGTATTCCGATTATTGAAGATGGAAAAGTCATCGGAGCAATTGGCAAGGTGGTATTCCGGCAATTAAATGAGGTAAGCGAACTATTCAAAAAGCTGCAGAAGGCAGAAAATAAAGCAAATTTTTATCATCAGCAATACCAGAAATCAGAGGCGGCTAAGTTTAACTGGGACCATCTTTTGACTATAGACCCCTATATGGAAAAGTTGAAAAAAAGCGGGGCTAAAGCTGCAAAAGGGCGATCAACGGTGCTTATCCGAGGGGAAAGTGGAACTGGGAAAGAGCTGTTTGCGCACGCCATTCACAACAGCAGTGCCAGAAGTACCGGCAAGTTCGTCGTCGTCAATTGTGCAGCCATACCGGAGGATTTACTAGAATCAGAGTTTTTTGGTTATGAGGAAGGTGCCTTTACCGGAGCCAAACTAAAGGGGAAAATCGGCAAATTTGATTTAGCAAACGGTGGAACACTTTTTCTCGATGAAATTGGTGACATGTCTCTATCCTTGCAGGCAAAACTGCTGCGCGTCCTCCAAGAGAGGGAATTCTACAGGGTAGGCGGGACTGCAAGAATTCAAGTGGATGTTCGAATTATTGCAGCTACTAATCGGAATCTGGAAGAAATGGTCAAAGAGGGCCTTTTTAGGGAGGATTTATACTACCGCCTAAATGTAATATCCTTAAATGTCCCGCCGCTTAGGGATCGTCTATATGATACCGATTTTTTAATAGGCAAGATTATGTTTGATTTCAACCAAATATTAGGAACGAGTATTACCGGAATTGAGGACCACGCAAGAGCTGCCCTGCTTGGTTACGATTGGCCTGGGAATGTCCGGGAATTACGAAATGTAATGGAGCGTGCGATGACCTTTGCGGAAAGTGGAAAAATCAAATACGAGGATCTTCCAGAGTATTTAATAAAGCAGGTCCGTACACCTGTATCGGCTATAAAGGTTTCAATGGTTGAAAATGCGGAACTAGAAGCGATTAAAAAGGCACTGGTTCAAGTGCAAGGAAATAAAGTCCAGGCTGCAAGATTACTAGGAATCAGCCGGTCAGGCTTGTATGAAAAAATTAAAAAATACCAACTGACGATTTAAATGAATGTCCAATTAATGGACACTCATTTGTTTCTTGTGTATATAAGAACAACATCTAATGAACTATGTGCGACGATATATCTATTTTTCTGAATAATGGCACAATAATTGCATATTTAAGGATGGAGTACATTTTTTCTAGGGGGTTCCTTATATGAAGATTGGCAGCCTATTATCTCAAAGTGCTCGAAAGTTTCCAGAATTATTGGCGGTTGAATGCGAGGGAAGAAGCTATACATATCGCCAATTTAATGAGGAAGTGAACAGGTTTACTCATGGCTTGATTTCCTTAGGATTTAAAAAAGGTGAAAAGCTTGCTTTGATGATGAAAAATTCGGATTACTTTTTGTTTACCTTTTTTGCTGCTGCAAAAATTGGCGCAGTGGCCGTCCCAGTTAACTTCCGATTAACCGCTTCGGAAGTCCAATACATTTTAGGGCAATCAGATGCATCCTATGTTGTTTGTGACAAGGAGTTTGAAAAAAACATTTCTGAAGCTAAACATGGTACGGCTGTCCGCTCAGTTATCGTTGTGGGTGAACCGGAAACAGCAGGTTTTTATTCCTATGAAAAAGTGTTAACCGAAAACTTAAACGAACCAGAAATTGAGCTTTCCGAAAAGGATGATGTAGAGATTTTGTACACCTCAGGGACAACAGGCCGCCCTAAGGGAGCCCTTTTTGATCATAGCCAAATTTTTAAAGTTGGAATCTCTGTTACCATCAATATGGGGCTTAGGCAGCAAGAAAGGATTCTCCATTTAGCACCATTATTCCATTCAGCCCAGTTAAATCTCTTCCTTATTTCAGGAGTTGCACTAGGTGCGACACATATTATCCATCGTGATTTTCATCCAGTTAAAACACTTCAAGCGATTCAAGAGCATAAAATTACCCATCTATTTGCGGTTCCTGCGATGTTTACCTTTCTTCTTCAAGTACCTAATGCAGCCGAATATAATTTATCATCCATTAAGAGATGCGGGTATGGTGCTGCCCCAATGGCTCCGGAACTCGTCAAAAAAAGTATGGAACTTTTTAAAACAGATCAATTTTACAATTTGTGCGGGCTGACTGAGGCAGGACCAGGAGGAATTCTCCTTGATCCTGAGGGGCATAAGAAGCATCTAGGGAAGGGTGGAAAACCAATTTTCATGACAGAAACAAGGGTTGTCAATGAGGAAGGCAAAGATGTGCTGCCAGGCGTAGTAGGTGAATTTATTCTTCGAAGCCCAATGGTCATGAAGGAGTATTATAAAAAGCCGGAAGAAACGAAGAGAACCTTTAAAGATGGCTGGCTTTATACCGGTGATTTAGCAACGATTGATGAGGAAGGTTATATCACGCTAGTTGACCGGAAAAAAGATATGATCATTTCCGGCGGGGAAAATGTTTATTCAGTCGAGGTAGAAAGCGTTCTTTATGAGCATCCAGCTATTCTCGAAGCAGCAATTATCGGACTTCCAGATGAAGTCTGGGGGGAAGCTGTGTGTGCTGTCATTGTACCCAAAGAAGGGGCAGTGATTGATGAACAGGAATTACGCAGTTTCTGCCGTCAAAAGCTTGCAGGATATAAAGTCCCTAGGAGGATTTTTATCGAAAAGCAGCTGCCGCGGAATGCATCTGGGAAAATATTAAAATATCAGCTGCGTCAAAAAATGAATCAAATTAACGTTTAAATCGGAAGCGTTTTCACATTAAGAAAGGAGTTTTTCAAATGAACCATCCATACTTAAACGAAGATCACGAGATTTTCCGGGCCTCGTTGAGAAAGTTTTTAGAGAGGGAAGCATATCCCTTTTATGAACAATGGGAGGAGGACAGGATGATTCCCCGCTCCTTTTGGAGGAAGATGGGGGAGCAGGGTTTTCTTTGCCCTGATATTGATGAGAAATATGGAGGCAGTGAGGTAGACTGGGGCTTCTCCGTTGTCATTAATGAGGAATTAGAGAAGGTCGGCACTGGTTTAGTCGGGATAGGTCTGCATAATGATATTGTTGTTCCCTACATTACCTCCTACGGAACTGAAGAGCAAAAACAGCGCTGGCTTCCGAAATGTGTTACTGGCGATATCATTACCGCGATTGCGATGACTGAGCCGGGGACGGGTTCTGACCTGGCCAACCTTAAAACGACGGCTAAACTGGACGGGGACCACTATATTGTCAATGGACAAAAAACGTTTATCACTAGTGGAATCCAATCGGACCTAATCGTTGTTGCTGTGAAGACTGACCTCCATGCTGTTCCGAAGCATAAAGGTGTTTCCCTGCTTGTCATTGAACGGGATTCACCAGGATTTTCAAGAGGAAGAAAGCTGAACAAAGTCGGTCTGCATTCCCAGGATACAGCAGAATTGATCTTTGAGGATTGCCGAGTTCCGAAGGAGAATTTACTGGGAGAAGAGGGCAAGGGCTTTCTTTATTTAATGGAAAAACTCCAGCAGGAGCGCTTGCTTACCGCAATCGGGGCGCAAACGGCTGCAGAGGTCATGCTTAAAATGACCGTTGATTATGTAAAAAGTCGAGAAGCATTTGGAAAACCGATTAGCAAGTTCCAAAACACGCAGTTTAAAATTGTTGAAATGGCTGCAGACAACCAAATGGGGCGTTCCTTTTTAGATCAGTTAATTGCAGAGCATATCGAGGGGCAAAACATCGTGACAAAAGTGTCGATGGCGAAATGGAAGCTGACGGAAAACGCCAAGAAAGTGGCGACCGAATGCATGCAGCTCCACGGCGGCTATGGGTATATGGAAGAATACGAGATTGCGAGACGATTCCGTGATATTCAGGTCGCTAGCATTTACGCCGGCACAAATGAAATTATGAAAACTATTGTTGCAAAAAATTTAGGATTATAGAAAGAGGGGAAAATGATCATGCGTGAAGTAGTGATTGTAGAAGGTGTACGTACACCGGTAGGAAGAAGAAATGGCGTTTTAAAAGATATCCGTCCTGACGACTTGGCGGCGTTAACCTTAAAGGAATTAGTGAACCGTGCCGGAATAGATCCAGCCATTATTGATGATGTCATTTTAGGATGTGTTACTCAATCCGGTGAACAGGCCGGGGATATTGCCAGGGTTGCCGCTTTAATTGCCGGCTTTCCAATCGAGGTGCCAGGCACCACGATTGACCGCCAATGCGGATCCAGCCAGCAGGCTGTCCATTTTGCAGCCCAGGCTATTTTAGCAGGCGATATGGATGTAGTGGTTGCTGGGGGTGTAGAGAGCATGTCTCGTGTTCCAATGGGTTCAAACTACAAAGGTGCCGAAGAGCCTTTTAGCCCTAATTTAAGGTCGAAGTACGAAATGATTCATCAGGGGCTGTCTGCTGAGAGAATTGCCGAAAACTATGGTTTTACTCGTGAAGAGCTTGATCAATTTGCACTAGAAAGCCATCAAAAAGCACTAAAGGCCCAAGAGGAAGGTTATTTTGCTAGAGAAATTTTTCCTTTAGAAGTGACGCTACCGGATGGAACAACAATAGTCATTAAGGAAGATTCGGGTCCGCGAAAAGGGACTTCGCTTGAAGCATTGGCAGGCCTGCGGACATCTTTCAAAGAAGACGGTGTGATTCACGCTGGGAATTCCAGTCAAATTAGCGACGGGGCTGCTGCGGTACTGCTTATGTCCCGGGAGAAAGCAGATGAACTCGGTCTTAAACCGCGTTTCCGTGTTCATACCCGAGTGGTGGTTGGTTCTGATCCAACTTTAATGCTGACAGGACCGATTCCAGCGACCCAAAAAGCACTCGAAAAGGCTGGCTTATCTATTGACGATATTGATGTATTTGAAGTAAATGAAGCATTCGCTCCGGTTCCGCTGGCATGGTTGAGGGACACGGGGGCAAATCCAGCTAAGCTTAATCCAAATGGAGGTGCTATTGCGCTTGGTCACCCTCTAGGAGGCAGCGGTGCGCGCTTAATGGTGACGATGATGCATGAGCTTGAGCGTTCAGGAGGCCGTTTCGGCTTACAAACAATGTGCGAAGGTCATGGAATGGCAAATGCGACGATAATTGAACGATTAACTTAATTAGTGAATTTGGATTCGCAAATAAAAGTTCTTAAAAGGCAGTCGGCCCCGCCGATTGCCTCAAAAATACCTGGTGGAGGCGATTTAATGAGCATTACGATTGGAAAAGTCTTCGATTTAACCGTGAAAAAGTTCCCAAACAAGGAAGCCATTTATGATGTCAGAAAAAATGTCAGGTACACCTTTAAAGAATGGAACGAACAGGTAAATCGTCTTGCCAATGCCCTTCTCAAAGAAGGAGTAAAAAAAGGCGACCGTGTTTCCACGTTCATGTTTAATACGGAAGAATTGGGAACTGCCTTTTTTGCCTGCTCGAAAATTGGAGCCATTTTTAACCCGATTAATTTCCGACTAATGCCTGAAGAAGTAGCCTATATCCTTTCTGATGCCGCTCCCAAAGTAGTCCTTTTTGAGAAAGCTTTAGAGCCTATTATTGCGGCAATAGAAAAGCGTTTTGAAAAAATGTCCTTCTGGTTTATTGATAACGATGCCCCGACTTATGCGGTCAGCTACCAAGATAAACTAGCTGCTTCAACAGCAGAGGACGTTCAAATTGAAGTAAATGAGAACGATTTGTATGCTTTTATCTATACGAGCGGGACAACGGGCAGGCCAAAAGGTGTCATGCATAGCCACCGCAATATGCTTGAACAAAGCATCCTTTGCATAGCATCCTGCAAACTTGAAGCGAATGATGTAGGTCTAGTGACAGCACCGATGTTTCATTGTGCGGAACTTCATTGCAACTTTCTTCCAAGAGTACATGTAGGTGCAAGAAATGTCATTTTGCACCAATTTAATCCACCAAAAATTCTTCAATTAATGGAACAAGAAAAAATAACAAAGCTATTTGCAGCCCCTACGATGTGGAATATGCTGCTTCAAGAGGATTTAAGTCAGTATAACCTATCAAGTCTGAAGCTCGGCTTATATGGTGCGGCCCCAATGGCGCCATCACTCGTACATGCCCTTCATGACCGTTTAGGAATCTCCTTAGTTCAAGCCTATGGGATGACGGAAATGGGTCCTGCCATTACCTTCCTGTCAGAGACTGACCAGCTGAGAAAAGCAGGATCTGCAGGCCAGGCCGCAATCAGCCATGATATTCGGATTGTCCGGACGAGTGAGGACGGCCCATCTGACCCAGACGATGTTGTTCCAGCTGGAGAAACAGGGGAAATTATTGTTCAGGGTCCTAGTATGATGCTCGGTTATTACAATCGTGAAGAAACGACGGAAAAAGCGCTCTATAAGGGCTGGTACCATTCAGGCGATATTGGGTATCTCGATGAAGAAGGCTACCTTTATGTCAATGACCGTGTGGATGATATGATTATCAGCGGCGGTGAAAACATTTACCCGCGTGAAGTTGAGGATGTATTGCATGCCCATCCTGGCGTTCTGGATGTTGCCATTGTGGGACAGCCTGATGACAGGTGGGGGGAAACCGTGACAGCTTTTGTTGTAAAAAAGGACCCGAATGTCACCGAACAGGAGCTTGATGAATTCTGTAAAACTAGTGATAAGCTGGCGAACTACAAGCGCCCTCGGAAATATATTTTTATAGAAGTCTTGCCGCGCAATGCCAGCGGTAAAATCCAAAAATTTGTATTGCGTAAACAGCTGGAGGAGCTTTTCGCACCAAGGTCACCGAATTCGTAGGAAAGGATTTTGAGTATGCTGGATAGAATTAGAGTCATTGATTTTACCAATTATCTGCCTGGACCCTTCGCCACATTACGGTTAGCTGACCTGGGGGCGGAAATTATCAAGGTGGAGCCGCCAGGAGGTGACCCTGCCCGACATACTGGAATGTCCCAAAATATAGACGGGATAGTTTTTCAAGCCAATAACCGCCAAAAGAAAAGCATCACCTTAAACTTGAAGGAAAAAGAGGGCCTGGAAACAGCTTTAAAACTAATTTCCAATGCTGATGTCGTCATCGAAAGCTTTAGACCGGGGGTAATGGGAAAACTCGGACTAGGTTTTGAAGATGTACAAAAGGTGAAGCCTGATATCGTATACTGTTCAATTTCCGGGTATGGACAAAAGGGGCTATTAAGCGGGCTTGGAAACCACGATATCAATTATATGGCGTTAAGCGGTGTGCTTGCTCAGTTGAAAGATAAACAAGGAAGGCCGGTCCACCCTTCTATCACATTCGCAGATTATTTAGGCGGGTATGCGGCGAATGAACGGATTTTAGCAGGACTTGTTTCTCGGTTTTTGACTGGAAAGGGAAGCTATCATTCTATTTCTATCACCGATCAATTGGTTTCTTTACTTGGGAATCATGTCATGGTCGAAAAAGACGTGGGTGAGGGAACCGGCATTTCTGTTTTGAATGGCAGCATTATTGCATACGCTTTATATGAAACAAGGGATGGTCGCTTTATGAGCATGGGGGCACTAGAGCCTAAGTTTTGGGAGAATTTTTGTATGGCGCACGGCCGGGAGGATTGGATTAGAGCTCATTTTTCAAAAACGGATGAGTCCAACCCAGTTTATCAAGAAGTCAAAGCTATTTTTAAAAGTAAGCCTTTTTTTGAGTGGATTGAATTTGCCCAAAAGGTTGATTGCTGTATGGCGCCTGTAATGGAAATCGGGGAGCTTCAAAATAACCCATATTTTAAAGAGAAGGAACTTATTTTCACGTCCTCATGGGGTGACTGCCAGGTAAAGATGCACAGTGATCTTGTTCAAGAGCATGTGGCAGGTCCACCTAAAATTGGTGAGCATAAAAACGAGATATTAAATAGTATTTTAATATAAGTAGAGAATAGGCTTGCGAGAATGATGAACTCGCCGGCCTATTTAGTTTAGATAGTTTTAATGGAAGTTCAGAGTGCCCGTCAAGGTGAAAAAGGAGTACCCGCGAACACTGTGAAAGGTTCAGAGTGCCCGTCAAAGGGGAAAAGGAAGACCCGCGGTCACTGTGAAAGGTTCAGAGTGCCCGTCAAGGTGAAAAAGGAAGACCCACGGTCACTATGAAAGGTTCAGAGTCCCCGTTAAGGTGAAAAAAGAAGGCTCGCGGTCACTGTGAAAGGTTTAGAGTGCCGATCAAGATGAAAAAGGAAGACCCGCGGTCACTGTGAGACCTACCAGGTGTTGAAAGCTGGACAAAACTTATTGTTAATTTTTCAAATTTTATAATGCCGCGTTATAATAGAGTTACAAACATTTGAAAGGAGCCACAATCTTGATTGCCAAAACACTCCCCTTATTACAGTCTCATTTCGGCTACAACTCTTTTCGCAAAGGCCAAGAACAGGCAATCCAATCAGTGCTGGATGGCAATAACACCATTTGCGTTATGCCGACTGGCGGCGGAAAGTCAATTTGCTATCAAATTCCTGCGCTTGCGCTTCAAGGCACCACGATTGTTATATCCCCATTGATTTCCTTAATGAAGGATCAGGTCGATGCTCTCAATCAAGTCGGAATTCCAGCCACATTTATCAATAGCTCCCTTAGTTTCACTGAAGCATATGAACGGATGCGCAATGCACAGCTTGGCAAATACAAATTACTTTACATAGCACCAGAGCGGTTAGAGTCACGAGAATTTATCGAAGATCTAAGAAATATGGAAATTCCTTTAGTGGCAGTCGATGAAGCTCATTGTATTTCCCAATGGGGACACGATTTCCGTCCGAGCTACCGGCATATCCAGCAAATGGTTCGAACCCTGCCCCAAAAGCCAATTGTTATGGCGCTTACAGCAACAGCTACCCCAAGAGTACGGGAGGATATTTGCCATCTGCTTGATATTGATGAGGAAAATACCATTATCACGGGATTTGAACGGGAAAACCTTTCTTTTTCGGTAATTAAAGGACAGGACCGGCTAAAATATCTCCTAGATTACCTTAAAAAGAACAACAACGAAGCAGGGATTATTTATGCGGCAACACGAAAGAATGTTGACCAGCTCTATGAACGACTGCAAAAAGAAAATATTAATGTTGCCAGGTACCATGCCGGCATGGGGGACGCAGAACGTGCACGTGAACAGGAACGTTTTTTAGAAGACAAAGCATCCGTAATGGTTGCAACATCAGCCTTCGGGATGGGGATTGATAAAAGTAATATTCGCTACGTCCTCCATTTTCAAATGCCGAAAAACATGGAAAGCTATTACCAAGAGGCAGGGCGTGCTGGCCGTGATGGACTCCAAAGTGAATGTGCACTATTATATTCTCCGCAGGATGTGCAAATTCAACGCTTCTTAATTGACCAATCCATTGATCGAGGAAGAATTCATGCTGAGCTGGAAAAACTGCAGCAAATGGTAGATTACTGTCACACGGAGAACTGTCTGCAGGAATTTATATTAAAATACTTCGGTGAAACGGAAACAGAGCCATGCGGAAGATGTGGAAACTGTACGGATTCACGGACAAGCATTGATGTGACGAAGGAAGCACAAATGGTAATGTCCTGCATCATTCGGATGGGCCAGCGTTTTGGAAAAACACTTATTGCCCAAGTATTAACGGGTTCAAAGAATAAAAAAGTAACAGAGCTTGGCTTTGAAAGACTAACAACCTATGGAATTATGAAGGAAAAGGGAGCAAAAGAGGTCAGTGATTTTATTGAATTCCTCATTTCACAGGAGTTAATTGCGATTGAACAGGGGCAATTTCCTACCCTTTATGTTTCCTCGAAAGGCAAGGATGCCTTGCTGGGAAAAATTCTGGTATTCCGGCGTGAGACTGTCCAAGTTAAAAAAGTTTCAAAGAGTGATCCATTATTCGAAGTCTTGAGGGAAGTAAGAAGGCAAATTGCAGAAGCTGAAAAAGTGCCGCCATTTGTTATTTTCTCTGATGCTGCTCTAAAGGATATGTGCGCCAAGCAGCCTAAAACGAACCAAGAGTTTTTACAGGTGAGTGGTGTTGGTGAACATAAATTGCAAAAATATGGACTTGAATTTATACAAGCAATTCGAAATTTTTTACAAGATCATCCGGATTATCAAAGAGAAATTCAAGCCGAAGTGAAAGCACCGAAAAAAACAGGCAAAAAAGCGGCTGGTGAATCCCATTTGGAGACATTGACATTAAACCAAAATCACCTTTCGATAGAGGAAATTGCAGAAAAGCGCAAGCTTGCAATCAGCACAGTGGAAAGCCATTTACTTCAATGTGCCCAACAAGGGTTGGATGTCGACTTTTCAAGGCATGTTCCGAATGACTATATTCCTCTTTTAGAAAAAGCAGTGGCTGAAGTGGGACGGAATCAATTAAAGCCGATAAAGGAGCTCCTTCCAGAAGAAGTAAGCTATTTCATGATAAAAGTGTATGTATATTTTTTAAGTAAGAATAAATAGGTTAGATGGCCGACAAAATCTTTTTTGTCGGCCATTTTCATTCTTATGCTTCTTATAGAAAAATAGGCAGAATATGTTAATATTAAGCTACTAATATGCGAGAAGGTGATGAACATCGAAACGAACCAAGATGTGGTACTTTGTTTGAAGGATTTGAAAAAGGATTATGGGACAAAAAATGTTTTAAAAGGCATTAATCTAACGGTACATCGTGGGCAAATCATCGGATATATTGGACCAAACGGTGCCGGGAAAAGTACAACAATCAAGATTTTGCTCGGGCTTGAAAGTGAGTATGGCGGCAAGGTTGAGATTTTTGGCGAGGAAATCAACGAGAACGATATTAACTACAAAAGAAAAATCGGATATGTTCCTGAGGTAGCGGAGTTATATGATAATCTTACCGCAATGGAGTATTTAACCTTTGTCGGTGAATTATACGGGATAGATCTACAAACGGCTGATGAAAAAGCCCAAAGCCTGATGAAGGTCTTTGGAATGGAAGCAGTATATCACTCCCGAATCTCGTCCTACTCTAAGGGAATGCGGCAAAAGGTATTGATCATTTCAAGCTTATTACATAATCCCGACATGTTATTTCTAGATGAGCCGTTAAGCGGTCTCGATGCCAATAGTGTCATGGTTTTTAAAGAAATTCTGGCTGTTCTTGCCTCCCAGGGAAAAACAATTTTCTATTCATCCCATATCATGGATGTCGTAGAGAAAATCAGCAACCGCATTATTCTCATTAACGATGGAAAAATTGTAGCCGACGGCAGCTTCAATGAGTTGAAGGAGCAAAATAAGGAAGGGACACTGGAGCAGATTTTTAATCAGCTGACAGGATTTAATGAATATAAGGTTTTGGCTGAAGAATTTGTGTCCATCGTTCAAAGGGTATAAAGATGAAAAACTTTCGAACGCTGAGATTACTAGATTTATTTCGCGGTCTTTTTGAAAGCTTTGGCATCAATTACACGGTCATGAGAAGAATTTTAGCAGTCAAACTAACAATGGATGGAAGAAGGACTCCGACCATCTTTAACCAGCAGACAAAGAAGAAGAAGAAACCGGAAGAAAACGGGTTCATGAAATCATTAGGGATGTATGTGCTATTAAGCCTCATGCTCATCCCTTTTACCATACTTGGAAGCAACTTTCTGTATCAAATGAGCATCTTTTACGGAATTGTCATGTTTCTTGTCATGACGTCGATGATATCCGATTTTTCGAATGTGCTCCTTGATGTCAGGGACAAGGCGATTCTTTTAACAAAACCAGTTAATAAAAAGTCCTTAAATGTTGCGAAGACTATTCATATTTGTATTTATTTAATTTATCTTACGACCGCACTTACTGCTATTCCCTTAATAATTGGAACATATAGACATGGGGTATTATTCCTGCTCCTGGGGGTTATCGGACTTGTTTTAGTAAATCTATTAATTGTTGTCGTAACGGCAATTATATACTATTTCATTTTGCGATTCTTTGATGGCGAAAAACTGAAGGATATTATTAACTACGTGCAAATTGGCCTATCCGTTTCGATTGCTGTGGGATACCAAGTACTGGCAAGGTCCTTCAGTGTAGTTGAGATGAACATTACCTTTACACCAAGCTGGTGGCAATTCCTAATTCCTCCAATTTGGTTTGGGGCACCTTTTGAATTATTCCTGCAGCACCAATCAGACTTCTATATTATTTCATTCTCACTACTGGCTTTGTTTATTCCTATTATTGCGATCATCATCTATAGTCGAATGATGCCTTCCTTTGAAAGGAACTTGCAAAAGCTGACAAATAATAGCGGAGGAAGTAGCCGGAAGAAGCATTGGTGGATAAATGGCCTTGTTAATGTGATTTGCCGAAGCAAGGAGGAAAAAATCTTTTTTCGCTTCGCGGACAACATGATGCGAAACGAAAGAGAATTTCGCTTAAAGGTTTATCCGGCGTTAGGAATGTCATTGATTTTTCCGTTTATCTTTATGTTTAATGAAATACAAATGAATTCATTTGCCCATCTAGTTTCAAGTAAATGGTATTTAGCGGTTTACTTTTCTTGTTTAATGATTCCCAATGCTGTTGCTATGCTAAAATACTCGGGAAAATACAAAGGCGCATGGATATACCAAACGGCTCCACTCCAAAGTTTGGCTCCGTTATATAGTGCTGTTTTAAAGGTGTTTATTTCCAACCTCTTCCTGCCTATTTATATTATCATAAGTGCGATTTTTATTGGCATTTTCGGTTTGAAGATCATCGACGATTTATTGGTCGTACTGGTGACAGCTATTTTATTCACGATCATTTGTTCAAACTACCTAAAAGGTACACTGCCATTTTCTGAATCCTTTGAGGATGCCCTGCAAAGCGGGGGATTGAAAGTGATTCTTGCATTGCTTTGTCTGGCTGTATTTGCGGGTATTCATTTTGCTATTACATTTATTCCATTTGGTGTGCCGATTTATCTTATCATCCTTATTATGATTACTATCTTTTCTTGGAAACATGCTTATAGGACGGTGTGGAAATTTTAAGTGCTTATGGCTGTCATTAGGGGAATACCTTGATGACAGCCACTTTTCTGGTGCTAATAATATTTTTGTTATTTTTAGAATATTCATAACTATTGTCGATATGAATCTGGTATTGTTGATATTTCCCTGGGAATTTGTCGATTGAGAGAAAAAATCTAGAAAAATAGGATTGATCAATTGAATAATCGCTTTTTGAAATTCATAAGCTTTTGTAACAGTAAGAAATAGCAATTGCATTCCCAAATCAGCTATAATGAAATGGTTTTGTGAAGACTGATTGTTAAGGAGTTTATTATGTTAAATATGAAAAAGATTACCCCGTCCTATGATCCTTGGGAAGCTTATTTAGATATTGAGGAATATGGAAAACCACAGCTTACAAATATTGAATTCACCACGACAACCCTTTGTAATATGCGCTGTGAACATTGCGCTGTCGGATATACGCTGCAGACGAAGGATCCGGATGCCTTACCTTTGGAGCTAATCTTAAAAAGGTTAGATGAAATTCCAACCCTTCGCTCTTTAAGTATCACAGGTGGGGAACCAATGCTGTCATTATCATCCGTGAAAAATTATGTCGCACCGATTTTAAAATATGCCCGCGAACGTGGGGTACGGACCCAGATAAATTCAAATTTAACCGTCGATTTGGCTCGCTATGAATTAATCATCCCCTATTTAGATGTCTTACATATCTCCCATAACTGGGGCACGGTGGATGATTTTGCTGAGGGCGGCTTCGCGAGAATGGAAAAGCAGCCTGATTACAATCAGCGGGAAAAATATTTTATGAGAATGATAGAAAATAGCCGCGAGCTTGTGAAAGCAGGAGTTATGGTGTCTGCAGAAACGATGTTAAATAAACGGACACTGCCGCATTTGGAAAAAATCCACCGCCAAATCGTTGAGGAAATGCTTTGTCAGCGCCATGAAGTACATCCAATGTATCCAAGTGATTTCGCCAGCAATCTTGAAACCCTTACCCTCGATGAGATCAGAGGTGCCATCCATCAACTGCTCGATATTAGAAATGAAGAGGTTTGGATGCTGTTTGGAACACTTCCGTTCTATGCTTGCAGCAGTAAACAGGAGGATTTAAATCTCTTAAAACGTTTATATAATAGTAAAAATGTGACAGTTAGAAATGACCCTGACGGCCGCTCACGCTTGAACGTCAATATTTTTAGCGGTGATATTATTGTTACGGATTTTGGTGATACTCCAGCGTTAGGCAATATTCAAAACACAAAATTGATAGATGCGTATCACACATGGCAAGCTTCGAATATTGCGAAGGAATTGAATTGCCATTGCCCGGCCGTTTCATGCCTCGGCCCCAATATCTTGGTCAAAAATAGTTATTATCAGAAAATGGATTTTACAAAACTGAAAACCAATTTAGAAATATAGCAGGAATTTCCTGCTTATTTATTTTAAGTAAAAAAAATTTCCCTTATACTAGATTTGTAGATATCGATGAAGGGAGTATTCTCATGAGATTTTTAGTGGTTGGGGCAGGTGCGGTTGGCGGTTATTTTGGCGGACGGTTACAAGAAAAGGGCGAAGATGTTACCTTTTTAGTTCGTGAAGGTAGAAAAAAGCATTGGAAGAAACAGGGCTTGTCATTGAGAGTGTCCATGGAAACGTGACTCTTAATTCTAAAACAATTATTGCTGGTGAGGATTCAGGTTCTTTTGATGTCATTTTACTTTCAACTAAAGCCTATCACTTAGAAGGGGCCATGGAGAGCATAACACAGTATGTTGGCAAGGAAACGATCATTCTTCCTTTGTTAAATGGTATTTTACATATTGCTAAATTGGTGGAAATGTTCGGGGAAGAACGCGTTATCGGCGGCCTTTGCTTTATAGAAACTACTCTTGATAAAAATGGCAGGATCATTCAAACAAGTGAAAAACACGATTTAGTATTTGGAGAACGGACAGGGGAACGGTCTGAGCGAGTATTAAAAATGGAAGATGCCTTTAGTGGTTCGAAGATTGCCTACCGCTTAAGTGAAAACATCAATAAAGATTTGTGGAATAAGTATTTATTTATTTCGACGATGTCAGGTATTACCACTTTATTGAGAGCACCAATTGGACCTATTCTAGAGCAAGCAAGCGGACGAGCAACAATAACTCAGTTATTAAAAGAGATTGTTTCTGTAATGAACCGTATCGAGGCACCTCTTCCAAACGCTATTGAAACACAATTAATGAATCAAATTAATGGTCTTGGCTATTCGATGAAATCCTCGATGCAAAGGGATATGGAAAAATCATTGCCTGTTGAAGCAGACCATTTGCACGGCTATTTACTGGAGATAGCGCGGAAAGAACAGATTTCTGTTCCAGTTTTAGAAACCGTATATGCTAATTTACAAGTTTATGAACAACAGATGAAATAAAGAAAAGTCCCATTTGTGGGACTTCTCTTTTGAAGTTTTTAGGCGGTATGTTTTATAAGCTTTGGATTACGCTGCATAGATACGAGTAAGATAGCGCCGCTGATAATTAGTAATGCACTTGTGCTGATAAACACTGATGAAAATCCAAAGTAACCGGATAGGAAGCCGCCCAGCATTGGACCGATTATATTGCCGAGAAATCTTAAACTATTGTTATAGCCCAGTACCTCACCTTGCATCGCAATCGGTGCTTCCTGGCGGATATATGCAATTCTAACCGGAATAATTCCACCAATCGTGATGCCGAGGGCGAAACGGATAATAACAAGCTGCCAAAGGCTCGTAACAGCTGCACCTGGTAAGTATACAATTCCTGCTAAGAATAAGAGGATGACAAGTATTTTGATATAACCGTATTTGTCAGCAATCTTGCCCCATTTTCGAGACATCCATAGATTCCCAAGTCCAGCTGCAGAAAAAGCAATTCCGGAATAAAAGGCAACATTTGTTTTTCCATGCAAATCACTAACAAATAAAGACAATATTGGCTGAATGCTAAAGTGGGCAATTTGAACTAATGCAGAGATAAGAAGAACTGTTAATAAAACCGGATTACGGAAAATATGCTTAAAGACTTCCTTGCTTGAATAATGAGCTTTTGCTCCCTGTTTGATTTCAACACGAAATTCTTTTGCAGCAATAACAAGTATGGCCGAAATGAAAATGGAAATAGATGTCCACTTAAATGTAGTGGCATAACCAAGCGAATCTGCTAATATTCCGCCGAGCATCGGTCCAAGTAAAGAACCGGTAATACTGCCTGTTTGCAATGTGCCAAGGACTCGTCCGGCAATCTGTTTCGGCGTTTGTGTAGAAATAAATGCCTGGGACATCGGGATAAAGCCCGAGAAGAAACCCATGAAAAAGCGCAGCAGCAATAAATGCCAGACGGAATGGACGAAGCTGATTAGGAAAATGGATGCCGCCATTCCAATCCCTGAAATGATAAGAATTTTCTTTCTTCCATATCGGTCGCCAATTTTCCCCCAGATTGGCGAGAAAAGGAAGGCAGATACAAACGTAATTCCAAACGTTATCCCTGACCAATGCTGTACATATTTCTCTGAAAAATTTCCAAACGTCTCAATATAAAGTGAAATAAAGGGCATGACCATCGTCATACTTCCAGCAACAAAAAAGTTAGCAAACCACATTATCACTAAATTACGTTTAGCACTTTCCTGTTGGTTCATTGTTCATAACACTTCTTCCTTGAAAATATTTCGGTTATCTAAATATTATAATACCGAAATTAGTTGATCATTGAAATGGTGGTGTTGTAATTTTAAAAAAAGTAATTTATTAATAATATTCAAAATACTATTGACAACTTGTTAATAGGAGTTTAAAGTATGTTTAATACTTAAAATCAATTAAATCATTTACGTTCTCTTATCAAGAGTGGCAGAGGGACTGGCCCGATGACGCCCAGCAACCGTTCCGATTGGAATTGGTGCTAAATCCTGCAAAACAAGGAATTGTTTTGAGAGATAAGAGAGGAGTAGTCCGTTTATTTGCGATGAAACCTCTCTTTTCTGGAGAGGTTTTTTTATTTTTTATAAAATCAAACTTTTCCAATGGGAGTAACGAGAATTACGTAAAAAAAGGGGAGCTCACATCATGAAGAGAAAGTTATTTAAAAGTACACTTGTTTCAGCATTAGCCGCTACACTTCTGCTAACTGGCTGTGCCTCAAATGGAGAAACAAAGCAAGCAAGCGGCAATAAAAATGTGTCATTAGAAGGGGTTCCAGAGCGATTTGCCAAAGGTGATCCGGTTAAGATCAAGGTCATCCGTAAAATTGGCGGTGACGATCATACTGCCCAATTTCTAGCGGGTGCAAAAGAGGAAGGACAAGCATTGGGTTTTCAGGTGGATGTATTTACTGCAAATGGGGACACAGCGAAATTCCATGATGCAATCAATCAAGCATTAGATCAGAATTATGACGGATTTGTCATTTCCCATGGTGACGATGATGCAACTGTAAATGATGTGAAGAAGATCGTTGAAAAAGGAAAAAGCGTTGTGGCTTTTGACTCTAATCCAAAGCTTGCTGAAATTGAAGGAGTGACACTAACTTCACAGGACGATGAAGCATTAGCAACCTTAGCTCTAGATCAGCTTGTAAAAGAAACAAAAGGAAAAGCCAATATTGCCTACCTTTGGGTGGACGGCTTCCCGCCAATGGTAAGAAGAAATAATGTTTATCAGGATGTTCTTACGAAAAACCCTGGTATTAAAGAAGTAGAGCGCTTCGGTGTAGCTGCAGCAGACACAAGTGTTCAAACTCAAAATGCGGTTGCAGCGATGCTGAACAAATACCCTAAAGGAAAATTGGATGCCATTTTTGCCACTTGGGATGCATTTGCGATTGGTGCAGCTCGTGCTTTGAAGGAAGCAGGCCGGGAAGAAGTAAAAATCTATGGAATTGATGTTTCCAATGCTGACCTTCAGGAAATTCAAAGAAAAGGCAGCGCATGGAAGTACACAGCTGCCGTTGACCCTAAGCTGATTGGTGCCGTAGATATGAGATTACTAGCGAAAAAACTGGCGGGAGAAGAGACGCCAAAAACCTACGACTTAGAAGCTTCACTTGTGACGCAGAAAAACGTTCAGAATTCTAAAGGGGCAGTTAATATGGTGAATCTTGCGACCATCATTCCAGGCTGGGGCCAATCTACTGCCTTTGAAGAAGATTGGATGAAAACATTAAAGAAGCACTATAAGAAATAAATGGCATTTCACTCTCTTTTTCACAAGATTAAGAGAGTGTTTGCTTAATAGGAGGTGGCATTTTGACGACTACAACCTTAGAAATGAAAAACATCTCAATAGAGTTTCCCGGTGTAAAAGCACTGAATCAGGTCCATTTTTCCACGGAAACAGGAAAAATTCAGGCACTGATAGGGGCAAATGGCGCGGGGAAATCGACATTAATGAAAGTTCTTTCAGGCGCGTATGATCACTATACTGGCGAAATAAGCTTTGATGGACAAAGCCTAAAAATCCGTTCCCCTAAATATGCTCAGGACGCGGGAATACAAATCGTTTACCAAGAAGTCGATACAGCCTTGATTCCCAATTTAACTGTCGCAGAAAATATTATGCTGCTAGACACCGTTCATAGCATGGGGAAAAAACAATGGGTGAAATGGAAGGAGATTCATAATCAAGCTAATAAAATACTGGCAGATATGAATATTCATCTTTCCACCAAAAAACTAGTAAGCGATTTGACCCTGGCTGAAAAACAAATGGTGTTAATCGCGAGGGCCATTTCTATGCAGTGTAAGTTTCTCATTTTAGATGAACCGACTGCACCCTTAAGTCATACCGAAACAACAGAACTATTTCGTATCGTCAAGGACTTAATAAAGCAAAATGTAGGAATTATTTTTATCTCACATCGTCTGCCGGAAATCTTTGAAGTTTGTGATGAGATAACTGTGATGCGCAATGGTGAAATTGTGATAAAAGAGAAGATTTCAGAAACCACTCCGAGCAAAGTGGTCGAGCAAATGCTTGGTCAAAAGCTGGAGGAGCAGTTTCCAGAGAAAAGGGCAACGTTCGGGAATACTGTCCTAGAGGTAAAAGGGCTTTCCGACGAGGCGAAACTTAGAAATCTACATATTCAGGTTAAAGCTGGAGAAATCGTGGGAATCGCCGGGCTTGTCGGAGCTGGAAAAACGGAATTGTGCAAGGCGCTTTTTGGAGCAGCGAAAATTTCTGAGGGAGAGATTATTCTCAATGGTAAGAAGTTAAAAAGTAAGAGCCCTTACGATGCTGTTAAAAATGGGCTTGCTTTAGTTCCTGAAGAGCGGCGAAAGGAAGGAATTCTCGTTCTAGAATCGGTAGAATCCAATTTGTCGGCGGCCAATTTAGGAGTGTTTTCAAAAGCGTTGAGTTTTTTAGACCGGAAAAAGGAAAAAGAGACGGCCAAACAAATGATTCGTGCACTTGGGATTAAAACACCATCGGAGGAGACGAAGGTTCAAAACCTATCAGGCGGTAATCAGCAAAAGGTAGCGATTGGAAAATGGCTAGTGGCTGAAGCCGATGTATATCTTTTTGATGAGCCGACAAAAGGTGTTGACGTTGGAGCAAAGAGGGATATCTTTAATTTAATTTCAGATTTAGCTAAGCAGGGTAAAGGAATTATATATGCATCATCAGAGCTTTCTGAAATCATAGGAATAACCGATCGAGTCTATGTTTTGTATGACGGTAAGTCAGTTAAGGAATTGAAAACAAACGAAACGAATGAAGAAGAACTATTATTCTATTCAACAGGGGGCAGATAAGATGGAAGCAAAAATAACAACAAGCAAACAGACCCCAGCGAAAAAGCCAATTGAACTTTTTCAGATCTTTTATAAATACGGGACCATTATTACAATTGTCGCACTTATTGTTATTTTTTCTCTGGCGAATCCAACCTTTATTCAAGGAAGCAATATCGTCAATATTTTACGTTCCATATCGATTGTGACCATTATTGCCATTGGGATTACTATATCATTATCTGTAGATGGATTTGATCTTTCGGTCGGATCTGTTGCATCCCTTTCAAACGCGATTGTCATTTCCATGTTTGTTTGGTTTTCGCAGAACACCTTGGTTGCAGTTATTTCAGCGATTGCGGCATCATTATTGGTGGGTGCCATCAACTCATTTATGATTGTCAAGCTTCGAATTCCTGATATGCTGTTAACGCTTGCTACGATGTTTATCATCCAAGGGACAGCGCTAACCTATACAAAAGGTGCAACAGTGTCACAAAACATGGTCATGCCGGATGGCTCCATGGCAGCCGGCCTCATCAGTCCATTTTTTGCAAAAATTGGCGAGGTACCATGGATAATTATCATCATGGCAGTGACTGTCATTTTGGTGCATGTCTTTTTGACTTATACAAAACATGGCCGCTATATGTACGTTATCGGCGGCAATAAAGAAGCAGCAAGACTTTCTGGGATACCAGTAAATAAATATAAGGTGGCAGCATACTTACTTTCTGCTCTTTTTGCATCCATTGGAGGCATTGTTCTAGCATCACGCGTTATGACTTCAGAAATTAATTCAGGTGCACCTTATTTAATGGATTCTGTGGCAGCTGCATTTATTGGTTTTTCAGTCCTTGGGGCAGGAAAACCAAATGCGTTTGGTACGTTTATAGGTGCGGTACTTATTGGGATTTTACAGAACGGTCTGGTGATGATGTCGGTTCCTTATTATGCGATGGACATTGTCAAGGGTGCCGTTTTAGCGTTTGCTTTAGCGATAACCTATTATAAACAGAAATAAATAATAATGGCGATCCTATCCATATTGATGGATAGGATTTTTGCCTTTTATTGGTGCAAAAATTATGTAAAACGGAGTTTAGGTAATAAAAAAGTGAAGTCCCAAATGCCCATTAAGGTGAAAAAAGAAGCGAAGCGGTAATTAGGAAGGTCTCCAAATGCCTGTTTAGGTAGAAAAAGAAGTGCGGTAATTAGGAAGATCTCCAAATGCCCAATAAGGTGGTAAAAGGAGCGAAGCGGTAATTAGGAAGGTCTCCAAATGCCCGTTAAGGTGAAAAAGAAGCGAAGCGGTAATTAGGAAGGTCTCCAAATGCCGATTAAGGTGGAAAAAGAAGCGAAGCGGTAATTAGGAAGGTCTCTAAATGCCGATTAAGGTGGAAAAAGAAGCGAAGCGGTAATTAGGAAGGTCTCCAAATGCCCGTTAAGGTGGAAAAAAGAGCTCGGCGGTAATTAGGACAGTCCGCAAATGGCCATCAAGGTTAATAAAGAAGCTCCACGGTGGTTAAGAAAGTTCTATAGAGTCTCAATTAGTAATTTTTGTACAGGCAGGTTTTTTATCCATGAGAGCGAATACATATTGAATATGACAAGTTTGGAGGGATAAGGAAAATGACTGAAAAATATCCTGTTTTAGAAGGCGCAGAGCCATTTTATTTTGAAGGGAATAATGTTGGCATTTTAGTCTCTCATGGTTTTACGGGGTCGACCCAAAGCATGCGGCCACTCGGTGATGCCTTCGCCAAAACTGGTTACACAGTTTGCGGACCACGGCTGAGGGGACATGGAACACATTATGAAGATATGGAAAAAACCACTTATCAGGATTGGATCGATTCGATTGAAGAGGGCTTCCAATGGTTAAAAGAGCGGTGTGATACCCTATTTGTGACGGGACTTTCCATGGGAGGGACGCTAACTCTTTATATGGCTGAAAATCATCCGGAAATTCGTGCGATTATCCCAATCAATGCAGCGGTAGATATTCCTGAAATGAATCCTGTCCGCCAGTTAGAAGGGGTTAGATTTTTAGATGGCGTGGGTTCAGATATTAAAAAGCCGGAAGTGAAAGAGCTGGCGTACGAAAAAACACCAGTTCAATCAGTAAAGGAAATTTTAACTTTTATGGACCAAGTTCGAGCTGACCTACATAAGATTAGTTGCCCTTCATTAATATTTGTTTCTAATGAGGACCATGTCGTTCCTCCTAATAATTCGCAAATAATCTTTGATGAAATCAGTTCTGAGGAAAAAGAAATTCATCACATGAAAGACAGCTACCATGTGGCTACACTTGATAATGATCAACAGGTCATAATCGAAAAAACACTACAATTTATCGAAAAAAATCTTTAGAAGACAATTTCGTTGTCTTCTTTTTTTATGTTATTGGAACAATATGAATGAAAGGAGGCAGTTAAATGGAACATTACGAAGCATTTTTGCAAAGTAAGAACTGGCTTGATAATGATTTAGATGCAAGGTACATAAATGTTAACCATCCCTATGCTATCTTGATTTCAGGTGATGAAGGACAAATTACTTTAAGAGGTAACACTGGAAGTGATAACGGTCAAAACGGCGAAGAAATTTTTTCTTTTAGTTCCTTGAAAGATCTTCAGGAATGGTTTGAAAACAATATTGGGGAGTAGTGCTGTACACGACGGGTTGAATGAAACTCGTCCTTTTTTATTTTTACCAAAAAAAGTATTTACAAATTTTCCATTAGTTGTATAATTAACACCGTAATATAAGTTAACAGTGTTAACAAAAATAACTGCGTTAATAAAGTTTTGGAGTGTGAAGTAAATATGGGCACCAAAGAAAGACGAAAACGGGAAATTGAGGAGATGAGGCTCGAAATCATTGAAGCGGCGGTCCAGTTGTTTCTAAAAGACGGGTATGAAAATGTTTCGATGAGAAAAATCGCACAGCAAATCGATTATTCGGCAACAGCTATATATAAATATTTTGCCAACAAAGAGGAAATTTTGATTCATTTATTAAAACACGGGTATGCCATCTTTCTAACATGCTTAAAAGAAGGTGTGACTAATTGTAACTCTGGTGACGCTGGGGAAAGATTGAAAGCGTCGTTATATGCCTATATCGATTTTGGATTAAAGCATCCTGAATATTACCGGTTAATCTTCGTCGAAAATCTGCATCAGCTTCAAAAGGTAATGACAGAAGAAGATGACCGGGTAAGAGGGTTCGTATTACTAACCGAAATGGTAATGGCTGCAATGAATGAGGGAGTGCTTAAGAAGCACGATGCACATATGGCTGCACAATCTTTATGGGCGTCACTTCATGGTATCACAAGTCTTTTAATAACCTTTCCGGACTTTCAATGGCATGAAAAAGAAGGATTTGTAGATTTTCAGGTCAATGCGATGATAAAGGGATTAACGTGAGGAGGAAGAGGCAGATGGCAAATCGCAAAATAAATTGGAAAGTTTGGTTAAGTTATTTTGTTGTCTTTGGTTTCATTGGATATATTTTAGTGATGTATGGTTTGAACGATCCGCGCAAGACTGGAATTGTTTCCGGAAAGTTAGAAAATCCTAATTTCCATTATAATACATGGAAAATCTTATTTTTCTTTCATATTACAACAGGATCGATTGCTCTAATTCTCGGGCCATTTCAGTTATTAAAAGCAAGCCGGAAAAAAATAAAAATACATCGTACTCTGGGAAAAATATATGCAACATCTATTCTTCTAAGTGTTCCCGCGGGAATTTACCTTGCGTTTTATGCAACAGGCGGGATTGGTGGTACAATTGGGTTTCTCATTCTTGATGCAGTGTGGTTTTTGACCACGTTCATGGGACTTAAAAGAATACGGGAACGAAAGATTCAAAGCCACCAAGAATGGATGATCCGCAGTTATGCCATTACACTTGTCTTTGTCACCTTCCGTTTCGTGGTACCAATCTTCATGTTTATTCTCCATCTAGGATTTGCCATTAGTTTTCCACTTGCAGTCATTGTTGGGATCGTCATTAATTTATCATTGAGTGAAAGATATCTAAAAAGGATACGTAAAGGTAACATAAAAACAAGTCCCTTTATCATCAAGGGATAAGAATTTTCCGATTCGCTGATAAATAGGCTAGATTCGCTGATAAAACCCTAAAATGCGCTGATAAACTCCTTAAATTCGCTGATAAATCCTATAGATTCGCTGATAAAATTTGATTCGCAAATAAAACCGGGGTTTTCGCAAATAAAATCTATAAATTCGCAAATAAACTGGGGAAATTCTCAAATAAAAGGACCTTTTCCGCAAATAAGATAGATCCAAAAAGAATTAAAGTAAGTAAAATTGATTTTTAACCGTTTTTGGCCTGCAATTTTCATGTTTTTTGTAAAAAAACATGAAAATTTTGATATTCGAATACTCCTGCTCTTTAGTGAATATGAAATTAAAGATTACGTCATAAAAAGGGAGAAAATGATGGAAGCATTAAAAGCTATTAATCTTGGTATCCGATTCCTTTTAGAAATCATAGTGCTTGTGATTTTAGGCTATTGGGGATTTCATGTTTCACAAGGAACAATAATCAAAATCCTGCTTGGAATCGGTACGCCCTTACTTGCAGCAGTCATATGGGGAATGTTTGGAGCACCTAAAGCCCCTTACGTGTTAAGTGGATTCTCATTTCTATTATTAGAGATTATTATTTTCGGATTGCCAGTAGTTGTCTTGTATTTTAACGAAAAACAAACGCTAGCTTTCATCTATGGCCTAATCGTAGTTATAAATCTAGTATTATTGAAAATATGGAATCAATAAAAAACAGCCTGCACCTAAAAAGGGTGTCAGGCTGTTTTCGCTTGTCTAGCTATAGCGCCTAGCCACTCGGGGTCAAATAATCAAAAAGCGACTTTTTTTGCCGAAGAACATTTGCCTGTTGAGGCTGGTCAAGGCGCTTCCGCTTTCCTTTTTAACAGCACCTTGATACTTTACCGCCCTTTGCATTGTAACGGGCTTCTTGTGCCTCACAGAAAAACTCTTTTCGTGATTTGACCGTCTCACCAGGGTGGTGCAATTCCATATGCTTAACATAGGTTTCATAGCTGGGAACACCAACTAGCAGACTAATAAATTGCTTTCTGAAGGAGTTAAGTTCCTTTAATTTTTTAAGCATATTTTTGCAAATCTCCCTTGTCACGAGGCACATATGGTGACTCGTGCAGCGGTAATTTATGGTTAGAAATTACTTTAAACCAAATACGAATTGCTGAGATTAATACAACAATGACAACTAACATGAATATTCCTGTAAGGGTGGCATCAACATAATCATTTATTAAAACTTGCTTCATTTGCGCAGCAGTCGTTGCCGGAGCAATTATTTTACCGCCATCATAAGCTTCTTTATAAATTTTTGCATGTGCTAAGAAACCGATTTTTGGATTGTCATGGAATAATTTTTGCCATCCTGCTGTTAAAGTGACAATTAACAGCCATGTTGTTGGCAGCAGTGTCACCCAAACAAACGCTTTTTTGCCCATTTTATAAAGAATCGTTGTACCTAAGAGGAGGGCAATGGCGGCAAGCATCTGATTGGCAATACCGAATAGCGGCCATAAAGTATTAATTCCTCCAAGCGGGTCAATGACACCCTGATACAAGAAGTAACCCCAGAAGAGCACGCAAAGTGCAGTCGCTATGATATTTGGAATAAGTGCTTCTGTTTTTGCAAATGGCTTATAAGCAGTTCCAATCAGGTCCTGAATCATAAAGCGCCCTACACGTGTTCCTGCATCAATCGTTGTTAAAATGAACAAAGCTTCGAAAAGGATGGCAAAATGGTACCAAAACGCCATTAAAGCTTTACCGCCAATTACCTTTGAAAAAATAACAGCCATTCCAATTGCAAGTGTCGGTGCACCGCCAGTTCTTGAGAGAATGGTTTGCTCCCCTACGTTACTCGCAATCGTTTTCAAATCATCCGGAGTGACCGTAAATCCCCAGCTTGATACAGTTGAAGCCGCTTGAACAACATCGGTGCCTATAAGAGCAGCAGGGCTGTTGATGGCAAAATACACACCAGGGTGCAATACGCATGCCGCAATCATCGCCATAACCGCTACAAACGATTCTGTCAGCATGGCTCCATAACCAATCGGCCGGGCATGCGATTCCCTTTCAATCATTTTTGGTGTAGTACCCGAAGAGACCAGTGCATGGAATCCAGAAACAGATCCACAGGCAATAGTAATAAATAAGAAAGGGAAAAGGTTTCCAGCAAACACAGGGCCTGTTCCATCAATAAACTTTGTAACGCCTGACATTTCAAGATTAGGGGCAACAATAATAATGCCCAAGGCAAGTGCAAGGATAGTCCCAACCTTTAAAAAGGTACTTAGATAATCACGAGGGGCGAGCAGCAGCCAAACAGGTAAAACCGACGCAACAAAACCATAGATAATCATCATGATGGCAATGGTTTCACCCTTAAAGGTAAACATCGCTGCCAGCGTTGGATTTTCTGCAACTGTTTGTCCAAAGAACAAGGAAAGGAGCAAAAGCACAATACCAATCGCTGATGCCTCACCAACACGGCCTGGACGAATAAAGCGCATATATATACCCATAAAAATGGCAATCGGAATCGTTGCGGCGATGGTGAACATACCCCAAGGACTTCCTACAAGCGCTTTCACAACTACCAATGCTAAAACAGCTAATAAAATAATCATAATGCCTAAAATACCAATCATTGAAACAATGCCTGTAAATTTACCCATTTCATCCTTGATCATTTCTCCAAGAGATTTACCGTTTCGGCGCATGGATCCAAAAAGAATAATAAAGTCTTGAACAGCACCAGCTAACACAACCCCCACTACTATCCAAAGGGTTCCCGGTAAATATCCCATTTGAGCTGCCAGGATTGGTCCAACTAATGGACCGGCACCGGCAATTGCTGCGAAGTGGTGTCCAAAGAGCACCCATTTATTTGTGGGAACATAGTCTTTCCCATCGTTATGTATTTCTGCTGGTGTTTTCCTTGAGTCATCAAGCTGGAAAACCTTTTGGGCAATAAACTTGCTGTAAAAACGGTATGCAATCGCATAGACGCAAACAGCTGCTGTTAACAGCCAAATCGCATTGATGCTTTCGCCATTGTTTAAGGCCATCACGGCAAAACCTGCCGCTCCTAGGGCTGCAATCACACCCCAGATTAGAATGGATTTTAATGCTTTCAAAACATATCGCCACCTTTTGCTAAAATATGACAATAGTATAATTCATTTTTTAGAAAATTTAAATAATTATTTTTTCCTAAATTAAACATTTTTGTGAATCTATAAATCAAAGATAATTGCTTCGAACCTTTGTTTTGATTAAACTAAGAAACAAATGTTGAAATATGTGGTGAAAAATTAATGGAAAAACAAGTTGAACAAACCTATGACATTATGGAGGTCTGCCTGCTAGCTGGAAAAATCATGCTGCAAAGCGGCGGGGAAACGTATCGGGTTGAGGATACCATGATGCGGATTGCTGCCTCCTTTGGCATTGAAAAAACACATAGCTATGTTACACCGACCGGAATCATTTTTTCTGCTGAAGGAGCGGAGCCGACAAAGACCAAGTTAATCAGGATTTCCGAGCGATCAACAGATTTGAAGAAGGTCGCCATGGTAAACAGTGTTTCTAGAAGGATTAGCAGTGGAGAATTGAAACTTGAAGAAGCATTAGTTCAATTGAAAGAAATCGATTCCTTAAATCTTACTTTTCCTTTCATGGTTCAAGTGGCTGCTGCATCGTTGGCAAGCGGCTGTTTTATGATTATGTTTAATGGGGGCTGGAATGATTTTATCCCCTCGCTCATTTCGGGTGGTATTGGCTATCTTAGTTTTGTTTATTTTCACAGGTTCGTCCCAATTAAGTTTTTCTCGGAGTTTTTAGCTTCGTTCATAATTGGGTTGATGTCTTTTATATTTGTAAAAATTGGTGTTGGCCACCAATTAGATAAAATAATTATCGGTTCGGTCATGACCTTAGTTCCGGGGCTTTTAGTAACGAATGCGATCAGAGATTTAATGGCAGGACATTTAGTTTCAGGGCTTTCAAAAGGGGCGGAGGCATTTCTAACGGCCTTTGGCATTGGGGCAGGAATTGCGGTCGTCCTATCATTTTTGTAAGGGTGGATAAAATTGGCTATACTGGCACAGTTAATCACAAGTTTTATTGCAACAGGTGCATTTGGCATAATTTTTAATGCACCAAAAGAATCTTTAGTAAAATGTGGACTTATAGGTATGGGCGGCTGGCTCATTTACTATCTTCTCGAAGATTTTTCAGATGATGCCGTTTTCGCTACATTGGCTGCGACTGTTTTTGTCGCTGTCATTAGTCAGGAGCTTGCAAAGTTTTATAAAATGCCTGTTATAATTTTTAGTGTGGCCGGAATTATTCCTTTAGTACCTGGCGGCTTGGCATATGATGCGATGCGGAATTTTGTTGAGAACGACTATAATTCTGCTTTAGGCTCTGCGGCAAAAGTACTTATGCTTGCCGGATCGATTGCCTTCGGTTTAGTTTTTTCTGAGGTTATTAACCAGGTATTAAAAAAGCTTAATCTAAATAAAAGAACTTAAAAAAAATGCTCTTTTGCTTTTTTCAGCAAAAGAGCATTTTTATTAAGGAAAACTTAAGATTATCTGATTATTATGGAATTGGAAATGATTTTCCTTTATCGTTTGGGGATTTTTTGGTATGGTAGTATAATAGCATATTACTAGTATGAATTTTCAGTCAAGTCTAACAAGGATGGAATTAATCGGATATGAAAAAAATATTGATCATCTGTATTATTTTTATAATAACCTTTTTTAGCGCAAAGAGTATCTTGGCGGTGAAGTCGAGCGAGGCTTTACCAGAATTTAAGGCTGTTAATACTCCATTGATTACAAGAGAGGTGGCTTTACAGAAGGGAAGCCCCATTTTACCTGATAGTAAACTATTAGATGTACCCTTGTTAAATCAAATGGATAAACCGCTTTTATATAATGGGTGCGAGGTTACTAGCCTAGCCATGATTTTGAACTACAATGGTGTAAAAGTAACGAAAAACGAATTGGCGGAAAATATTAAAACGGTTCCGTTAACCTACAGTAATGGCAAGAAGGGAAATCCAAATGCCGGGTTTGTTGGAGATATGGCACACGGTCCTGGTTTAGGTGTGTATAATGGTCCTGTTTATGAACTGGCACAGAAATATGCAGGGGATAAAGCAGTCAATTTAACTGGCAGTCCGTTTACGGATTTATTAAAGAAAGTAAGCCAGGGGCATCCAGTTTGGATTATTACAACGACTAGCTTCGCTCCCGTTTCTGTTTTTCAAACATGGGATACCCCGCAGGGAAAAATCGATATTACCTTTAGTGAACATAGCGTCGTGATTACAGGCTACGATGAAAATTATATCTATATTAACGATCCATACGGGAGCAAAAATAAAAAATTGGATCGAGACAATTTTATTAAAGCTTGGGAGCAAATGGGAAAACAAGCAATGGTAATTGAAAGTTAATAAAAATTGGCGAAGGCAGAGGAATTATCATCCCTCTGCCTTCTATTTGCTTTGGTTCGCAATTTGAACCCTTATTGTAACTTGTGAGTGGTTGCGCATATCTAGTCAGCCATCGCAAGGTAAAAACTTATATATAATCGTTGTTTATAAAAAACAAGCTTGCCGCGGTTATTCTTCCACCTGATGGTTTTATACCTAAACGACGTAAGCCCTACCTCTCTTACATCCTAACGGCTCCGAAGCCGATCCAGTGTGAATAAGTTTTTTATTTTAAAACATAAGCAGAATGCCAGAAAAATTCTTACATTGCGTTATTTTTTCTATTACAAGTTACTATTAATTAAGCACGAGTAACTATTGTATATTCTTTATGCTGTTTTGTCAAATTATTATTTTTAAGCAGGATTTGTATGTAAGGTCCTCTAAATTAATGAAGGAATAATAAAATGAGGTGAAGCCTAGTATGAATCCGTTTGTTTTTGCCTGCATCACTCCCCATGGAGGAGAAATTATTCCAGAGCTACAGGGGAAGATACCAGAAAGAATGTCATTGACGAGAAAAAATATGGAGATGCTGGGTGCACGAATGTCGGAGGCAAAACCTGAATGCATCATCGTCCTCACTCCACACGGCACACGAATCAACGGTCAATTTGCTATTACAGATTCTGAAAGAATGTCAGGAACAGTTGAAGAAAATGAGGCGGTTTTTTATTTGGAACGGAAGGTGGAAAGAGAGCTGGCAAAATTGATTTGCCAATTCGCGATGGAAGATGAGATACCAGCAGCCGCGGTTAATTTTGGTACGGCATCTGGAGATTTTTCATGCTTGCCGCTTGATTGGGGGACCATTGTGCCGCTTCGGTTTATGCCGAATATTCCAATCGTCGTGATAAATCCATCTAGAGAACTTTCTTATCAGAAACATATTGAGTTCGAGAAATCAATAAGGAAGGCAGTCCAAGCTACAAACAAGCGTGTGGGTTTGATTGCCAGCTGTGACTGGGCCCATGCACACGATGAATATGGCCCGTATGGATTCGATGTGGCAGCTAAAAAACTTGACGAGATAGTGGTTGAACTAATAAAAACTAACCAATTGGAAAAAATGGCAGATCTTGAAAGTGACTTTATTGAGGCTGCTAAACCAGATGGGATTTGGCAGACATTAATACTTGCCGGGGCGATCCCACCTGAAGAACGGATAGTTGAGTTTTTATCGTATGAAGTACCAACCTATTTTGGACTAATCTGCGCAAAATTTTAGGCTGAACGAATCCTATTTTTGTTAGCTGGTTTTCTTGAGCAAACCAATGCCTGGCCTCCTGTAAAAAATTCTTTTTACAAATAATGATTTCATTATTAATTCTCCACCTTTAATTAACTGTATAATAAAATTAGAAAAATAAGGGGTAGGAGAAATTTTATGGAAATTATAGGAGAGTGGGGCATAAATGATTTTTTTTCGAAAATTGTTTTTAACGGCGTCCCGGTACCGCTACAGAACGGTATTGCTGTTTACAATGTTTTATATTGTTATAAATGCTGAAATTATGAGAATTCTCGAGCCGAAGACCTTTGAAAATACCTTCCATGCCGTATGGTGGATTTTAACGACAATGACAACAGTGGGCTATGGGGATGTTTATCCCACAACACAGCTAGGAAGAACTTGGGCTATGCTCATTGTTTATACACTGGGGATTGGTGTGTTTGGTACGGTGATTGGCATGATTGTCGATGGCGTTTCCCAGTATAAACGGATGAAGGAGGAAGGGAAAATGACTTTTAGAGGAGAAAATCATTTTGTCATTGTCGGCTGGACTGCTAAAAGTAAGAATACCATAAAGGAACTGTTTATAGCAGAACCAAAAACTGATATTGTTCTGATAGATGAATTGGAGAAGACCCCTTATGAACATGAACGGTTTCTTTATATTCAAGGGAGTCCAACTGATGAAGACATTTTGAGAAAAGCAAAGATTGAAAAAGCAAAAGCAGTTCTGTTGTTTGCCCCAGATGGTATCGACAATCCAGATTTAGCGGATGGAAAAACACTTTTAGTTGCTTCCTCCATTGAACGGTACGATGACGGCACGGAAAAAGAGATTTATACGATTGCTGAAATTTTAAATGAAAAACATGTTGGTAATTTTAAGCATGTCAAAATCGATGAATTTATCCTATCGCATGAATCGGTATCAAACCTAATGGCAAAGTCTGCTCAGACGAAAGGGGCCAGCCACCTCTTTACTCAATTGTTAAGCCGCAAAGACGGTGATGATGGAAGTGATCTCTGGGAGGTTGAAGTTAGCCCGGAATGGAAAACATATGGGGAGGCATACGAAAGCCTTAAACAAAAAGGGGCACAGTTAATTGCAGACCGAAGCGATTTGAACATATTGAAAAAATGGAATGAACCTATTCCTAAAGACGCAAGGTTATTTATCATTTGCGACAAGAAAACATATCAGGCCATATAAAAAACGCATCCAAGGGATGCGTTTTTTCAATAAGTTAAACAGCCGGCAATCACAACGCCGATGGAAATCGATAAAAACATAAGAAAAAGTCCGACTGCCTGGTTATCTTCCTCGATGCTTTGGTTGACATTAAATCGTGGTGTCAGCCATTCCGCCAGATAAAAAACTATAATTTGAGCAAGAATGCCAATCGCTCCCCAAATTACCATGTCCATGAGGGAGATTGAATTGGCAGCGGTTGAATACAAAACGATTGCAAGACCAAGGAGACGGCCGCCAAGTACATAGCTCGCTGCTTTATTTCCTTTCGCCATTAAAGAAAATTCCTTAACCTTTGTTGTTACTTCCATTAGAAAAAGTCCCACCAGTAAAAGCCCAAGTGAAACGGCCAAGTATAATAAGAAATTTGCCATTTACGTTCCCCCTTATTTTTTAATTCCCACCGGTAAAAAGTAAGATTCATTCCCCGTGATTTTCCCGCCTGCGCGAATCCCAATGCTGCTTGGCTTGCCGGCAATAAGAAATGAACCGAACACGTAAGATAGCTCCTCCATTCCTTTTTCTGTCTCCAGCGAAACAGTTGGAAGAGGTACATAGGACTGAAAGACATGAAGTTCTTGTTCGTAGGTTTGAAAAGAATTTTGCTCAGTGATCTCGAAATGTTGATTCCAAATTTTTATAGAATCTCCTTCCCTGCCAAAGGATGGTTTTTGGACAAAGGCACCAGTGCCTATAAATGTATCTGGCTCTAGATAGGTAGGAAGCATATATTCCTTTATCCATTTTTGTTCTTCTGCTGAATAAAAGGCACCTTGCTCAGCTAATCCCCAAATTAGACTTTGAATGGATTTGGGCTGGAGAAGAAACGCGGAAACAGGATTGATAATCGAAATTTTCCCTGCCTTTTCAAGCTTTAGTAATTCAATTCCAACAAGGTCGCCTGATTTAGAGTCCCTGTCTTCGATTAAATGCTCAAGTGGATAGGTTTGCCGGTACAAAACATCTATGACTTCGCCGTCCAAATCGAATAAAGCATTATTTGTGATGCGAAGATCACTTAAGGGAACCGTTTTATTTTTAACCTGACAAAGTTGACTTAAATATAGAGTGGTGTTCCAATCCTCCATATGATCCTCGTGGGCCGTGAACACCACGTTCGGTGACATTTTTCCGGCTGAAGCCTCTATTACGGCTTTTGTAATTCCAGAGGAAAGAAGCCGTTCCCCGTCATTATTTGGATTTAGAATATCGAATTCCGCGCAAACCAGTCCGTTCATTTGAAAACATTCCACAATAAAAGTTGGCGTGTCGCTATTGAATTCAAGTAATTTAATGCCATTTTTCGTCAGCACGAAATCGAAACGGGAAATAACCGATTCCGGAAAAAGAGTTTTTTTTCTTAGAAAAGGAAGGCTTCCTTTTGGATATCCTAGTTCAAGCAGCTGATCATCCGTTAGATTCCTCAGCAGACCGGCTGTCTTAAAAAAAATCTGTCCCATTTTCTCTGTTGCATGTTTAATCCTAAGGTGGATTTCCTCCGTTATTGGGAATACGTGAAAAAGACTGTACTCGCTCCCGTATAAATCCGACCAAAAGAATGGATATTTCGTATAAAAACTTTTGCGTTTTGCTGCGTAATCGGGCATTTATTAACCTCCAAATCCACCCTTCGATCCGCTCCCGAACCCTCCCTTAAAGCTTGAGGAAGATTTATAAGATTTATAGGAGGATGATTTCAAGAGGGAGGATTTATTTCGATAATAGCTTCCCCCGTAAAAATAATGTCCATAGTGACTTGAATGGCTGTCATCGCATTGCCACACACCTTGATCGTCGTCCCATTCCCAGTCTCTGCAGCTTTTGTCATTGGGCTTTGGCGGAAGATCATCGGAACAGCCTGAAAGCGTTCCAGCCATAAGAGAAGTAAGAACACCAGTTATTAACCATTGGGTTTTCTTCACCTTACCACTCTCCTTTTTTGTTATATATTTTAATTATAAAAGTAAAATGGAGGAAGACAATGGTAAAATTAATGAAAAAGGAGTGATAACCTGTGAGACTGGAATATCGGCTTGATGATGACCGCGAGTATCCAGCCCTTTGGAATTACATGAATGTTTCTGGCGCAGAAGCAGTGGCAAGGATGTCCTGTGAATTTTTTGTGAAAGAAGGAGAGACCTATGTTGTCACTGCAACAGCGATGGACCCGGATGGGACTGCAGTCATATACATCAAAAAAGAAATATTTACGAACGATCCAACGGAAATACACTATTCCCATATTGGCTTTGAAATAAGAGAACTTAACAGAAGCGGTTCAATCCTAATTGAGCATAAAGATGTCTGGGATCATGAAGAAGTGCTCCCTGCCCTCCACTCGGAGTTTATTTATATACAAAGGGATGGGAAATTTGTCGAGTTTGCCATGGATTCAAGAGAAATAGACGAAGATCGTAAATGTTATGTGTACTATGGGAATTACACCGGTAATAGCAAATAATTTTTTCTAATATAATTTTTTGAAAATTGAAGGAATGTGACGATTTTTGTCGTATTGTTATCCTTATACATGGTTAACTGTGGGGGAATACAATGCTGGCAGAAAAACTTCTTTTGAATTTATTAATCACCATCGCACCTGTCCTTTTTTGTAGCGCGCTTTTAGATCATAAGTACAAATTGAATAATCCCTACCTTGTTGGTATATTGCACAGTATTGCGGCACTTGCTTGCATGACTTTTTCATATGCAAACTATGGTTTTTATTGGGATCTCCGATATGTTCCTGTTATTATAGCCTTTTTATACGCAGGGCGGGCGGCAGGAGGTATGGTTTTAACAACCATTATTATCGCTCGTATATTAATGGGAGGAGATACCGTCTTATTTGGACTTGTAAACAGTATATTTACTGCGCTAATTCCATTCCTCATGATCAAAAAGTTTTGGAACTACCCGCCAAATAAACGTTTATTTCTAACAATCGTAGCTGGTGGCTGGTCTCTTGTTGTTTGCTATCTATCACTTAGAGTTTCCCGCTATTTTGAGGGAGATTTATTTAAATTAGATTTTAATATTCCAGACGTACTCCTTATTGGTTTAATTGAAACCATTTCTATTGCTTTAGCCGCAAAGCTCCATGAAGGAATGATTGAAAGAAATAAAATGAAGGAAGAGATCCAGCGTGCCGAAAAGCTTAATACCCTTGGAGAACTTGCTGCTTCCATTGCACATGAGGTTCGTAATCCATTAACAGTTGTCAAGGGATTTCTTCAGTTGATGCAGCAACAGGAGGCAGGGAAGAATTATGAATATCTTTCACTTGTATTAAGTGAATTAGCTCGTGCGGAATCGATTATCAATGACTACCTGAATTTTGCAAAACCGAAATTTGAAAAAATAGAAGAATTTCTATTGACCGAGGTATTATCAGAAGTAATGATGCTTCTAGCCCCATTGTCAGTACAACAAGGTGTTCAGCTAGAAAGCCAGCTGGATTATTCGGGCTTTATCCTTTTTACTGATCGTAACCAATTAAAGCAAGCACTCGTTAATTTGATTAAAAATGCGATTGAAGCAACCCCAGAAGGCGGTAAAGTAACCATACATAACAAATCAGATCAAACCTCGGCATCCATATTAATCTCTGATACTGGCAAAGGAATGACTCCAGAACAATTATCACGGATTGGAACGCTATTTTATACGACAAAAGATAAAGGTACTGGTCTAGGCACGTCTGTTTCTTTAAGAATTATAGAAACAATGCGCGGAAAAGTTTCCTATCAAAGCGAACCAGGGCTAGGGACCATCGTGACGATGGTACTTCCGGCAGGGAGAAAAGAGGAACTAGTCAATATTTAACAAGCAAGACTAACCGCTCGTTTGACCGGTTGGTTTATTTTTTTGATATAGTTGTAATATCAAAAAACGATCTTATAAAAAGGTGATTACTATGATTGAATTATTGCCGCTTATGTTAGAGCGTGTTGGAATCCTAATCATTGTTGCATTCCTTCTCTCGAGAATGAAATCTTTTCGTGAGATTATCCATAATGAGCATGGCATTCGTGCAAAGGTAGTCATGATTGCCATTTTTGGTGTATTTGGAATTATTAGTAATTATACAGGAGTGAAAATTGGACACGGTATCATTACCTCCCAGGAATGGCTGTCAGATATGGATAGTGAAAGTGCCATTGCCAATACCAGAATAATGGGTGTAACAATGGGGGGATTGCTGGGAGGTCCAATCGTAGGCGTTGGTGTAGGATTGATCGCCGGTTTGCACAGATTGACATTGGGTGGTTTCACAGGGGTTGCTTGTGCTTTGTCCACCATTTTGGCCGGAATAGTTACTGGTAATTTAAGCAAACGCTTTAAAATTCAAGATGGAAATTCACTTTGGAAAGCAGTCATCATGGGAGTTTTAATGGAATGCGTCCAGATGGGAATTATTCTTCTATTAGCAAAGCCATTTGATGAGGCGCTTCATCTAGTGGAATTAATTGCTTTCCCAATGATTGCAATTAACGGTTTTGGCACATTATTATTCCTGCTCATTATACAGGAAATTCTTCAAGAGCAGGAGCGGACGCGCGCACTTCAAACACATAAAGCTTTATATATTGCGAATCAAACCCTTCCGTTCTTTCGTCAAGGCTTGAATGTTGATTCGTGCAAGAAAGCAGCTGAAATTATTCTGAAATGGACACATGCGGATACGATTTCGATAACTGACCAAACACAAGTATTAGCTCATGTCGGGGCTGCTTCCGATCATCATGTCCCGCTAGGTAATATGTCAACAGAATTAACGAAAACAGTATTGGACGAGGGTAGGATTATTATTGCTAAATCCTCAGAAGAAATTAAGTGTTTTGACTCAAACTGCCCTTTAAAGGCTGCCATCGTCTTGCCATTAAAGGTCCACGAAAAAACTGTTGGTACGTTAAAACTTTATTTTACTGATGTCAATAAGCTTGATCTTGTTGAACAAGAACTTGCGGGTGGATTAGGTCAATTGTTTTCAGGGCAACTAGAAATGGCAGAGCTTGAAATGCAAAGAAGGTTATTAAAGGATGCTGAGATAAAGGCTTTACAAGCTCAAGTTCACCCCCACTTTTTGTTTAATGCTATAAATACGATTTCCAGTCTGATTCGTACGGATACAGATAAAGCACGGAGCCTTTTGATTAAATTAAGTACATTTTTTCGCAGCAATCTTCAGGGATCGAGGCAAATGTTAATACCGCTTGAAAAAGAGCTTGAGCATGTTGATGCTTATTTAACGATTGAACAGGCTCGTTTTCCCGACCGTTATAAAGTCGAAATAGAAATTGACCCATCCTTAGAAAAGGTGCTGATTCCTCCTTTTACCTTACAGCCGCTTGTCGAAAACGCAATTCGTTATGCATTTCCTAAGGCGCAAAATGGTACAGTAAAGGTCCGATGCTATAGAGACGGTGATAAAATCGTCCTGCTAACCGAGGACGACGGTAAAGGAATCTCACAAGAATTACTTGGTTCACTAGGAAATCAAACGGTGGATTCAGTTGGTGGAACCGGTACTGCTCTATGGAATATCAAAAAACGGATTGAAGAAATTTACGGACAAACCGCCACATTTCAAATTAAAAGCTGGCCAAATAAAGGAACCAAGGTTTTCATTACATTACCTGTAAATCAACAAAAATGGGGTGAGGTTGTTGCTAAAGGCATTTATCGTTGATGATGAACCACTTGCAAGGGATGAGCTGATCTATCTTTTAAAAAGGAGTAAACTGGTTGAAATAGCCGGTGAGGCAGATACTGTTGAGGCGGCTTTAGAAAAAATAGGGGACCTCGAGATTGATGTTATATTTTTAGATATCCAGCTTGCAGATGAAAGCGGGTTGGAAATTGCGGCACAGATTAATGAATTGGAATATCCCCCATTAATAGTATTTGCAACAGCTTTTGATGAGTATGCTTTAAAGGCTTTTGAATTAAATGCTGCTGATTATATTCTTAAACCATTTGATGAGAAGAGGGTCCAGCAGACGATTGAAAAACTTTGTAGGATAGTTGGAAATAAGGGGCCAAACATATCTCTTTCATCGAGAAAAACTTCGCATGCTCATGATAGAACAGATAAGTTGGCTGTTACAGTTGATGAAAAAATTGTCTTGATAAATCTTAATGAAATTCATTATATTGGTTCAATCGAGGGAAAAACTGTCATAGCAGCAGATAAACAAAAGTACCTTGTAAATGATCCGCTTGTCATGTTTGAAAGGAAGCTGCACCATTCGTCCATCCTTCGAGTTCACAGGGCTTTTCTAGTAAATATTGATGCGATTAACGAGATTGAACCATGGTTTAATTCTACCTATAATTTAATCATGAAGGATGGAGAAAAGATTCCGGTAAGCAGAACCTATACAAAAGAGCTAAAACAGCTGCTCAGTTTTTAAGCAGCTGTTTTTGTATTTCATACTATTATTCTTGTTATTCATCCGAAAATTCCTGCATTTCAGCCTGAAAACCTAATGGTAACGTTTTCTTTCGATATGATAGACATAAGAAAAAAGGAATCAGGGGGGTTGAAACAAAATGAATGCGGTTTCAATTGTAATAGGTTCAATTTGTATTTTGATGATTGCTTATCGCTTATATGGAACATTCATAGCTGCAAAGGTGTTAAAATTAGATGATTCAAAACCGACACCTGCGCATGAATTAAATGATGGAAAGGATTATGTGCCAACTAATAAGTGGGTAACCTTTGGTCATCATTTTGCTGCAATTGCAGCGGCAGGGCCGCTTGTAGGTCCTATCCTTGCAGCACAATTTGGTTATTTGCCAGGATTATTATGGCTCTTGATTGGGGCGGTAATAGGCGGAGCGGTTCATGATGCAGTAGTTCTCTTTGCATCTATGCGAAAAAAAGGAAAATCCTTATCTGAGGTTGCAAAAGAGGAACTTGGACCGGTTGCAGGTTTTTGCACAGGGCTAGCGATGCTATTCATTATTACGATAACGATGGCAGGTCTTTCCATGGTTGTCCTTCATGCTCTCGAAAACAATCCATGGGGAACTTTTTCAGTCGGAATCACGATTCCAATCGCAATGTTTGTAGGAATTGCTTATAAAAAAACAGGCAACTTGAAATTAACCTCAACAATTGGCTTTATACTTGTTATGGTTGGAGTTTTTGTTGGTCCTTCTATCCAAGAAACGGTCTTAGGTGATTGGCTGACACTAGACACAAGAACATTAGCTATTATTCTTCCAATCTATGCATTTTTTGCAGCAGCCTTACCAGTTTGGCTTTTGCTAGCACCACGCGATTATTTAAGCAGCTTTATGAAAATTGGGGTATTTATTGCATTAATTATAGGTGTATTTATTATTAATCCTAGTATTGAGATGCCGGCTTTTACAAAATTCACTCAAGGCGGCGGGCCGGTGTTAGGTGGACCTGTATGGCCGTTTATCTCCATAACTATTGCTTGCGGAGCAATTTCCGGCTTCCATGCATTTGTTGGCTCAGGTACAACACCAAAAATGCTTGATCGTTGGTCAGATATTAAAGTTGTTGGTTTTGGAGCAATGTTAGTTGAATGTGTTGTTGGAATCATGGCGTTAATTGCTGCAACTGCTCTTCAGCCTGCAGATTACTTTGCTATTAACTCAACACCTGAAGTATTCAAGACTCTAGGCATGAATGTGGTGGAGTTACCGAAACTTGCGAACGAAATAGGGATAAATCTAGAAGGCAGAACCGGCGGCGCAGTTACATTAGCTGTCGGGATGACCTACATCTTTACTGGTATTCCATGGTTTGCAAAGCTATCATCTTATTTCTTCCAATTTGTTATTATGTTTGAAGCTGTGTTTATCCTCACGGCGATTGACTCCGGAACGCGTGTAGCGCGTTATTTAATACAAGACTTTTTCGGTGAATTTTATAAACCATTGAAAAAAACCGATTGGCTTCCAGGGTCAATCCTTGCAAGTGCTTTAGCCTGCTTTATGTGGGGATATTTACTATTCTCGGGCGACATTGGTTCAGTTTGGGCTCTGTTTGGAGTTTCAAACCAGTTAATGGCTTCAATTGGTCTAATTGTCGGGGCCACTGTTATTCTCAAAATTGCAGATAAACGACGCTATATGCTCACTTGCCTTGTTCCGCTTTCGTATTTGTTCGTGACGGTAAACTATGCAGGATACTGGATGGTGAAAAACGTTTATCTCAATACCGCTGCAACTGGCTATAGTGTTCTTAATGGAATTTTATCAATCATCATGTTAATACTTGGAATGGTTATTATGGTGAGTGCAATAAAGAAATGGATTAGTATGTGGAATTCACCGCGAGTACAGCTGGAATCAAAAGTTGCATAATAAAAACTAATAAATGATGACATCAGTTTCTAGTGATGTCATCTTTTTTTATTAAAAACAGAATTATAAAATAATTTTACTTTTTGAATATAGTGTATATTGTCATTTGTTTATTTTATTTGGATATATGTATTTGTTGAAGGATGTGGTAGTTCCAGGGTTTATCCATTGGAAGTAATTCCAAATAATTTTATTTTTCAAAAAACATTGCTTTTTTTAGAAAAAGATTATATTATTTGTATATAATTTTTTTACAAGTTATTTTGTCAGAACATTTCGACAACATAACAAGGAGGTTTTCAAAATGAATTTATTTAGAAAGAAATCGATACAGGCACTGATCCAAGAAGTAGGCAAAAAGGATGTAACCTTAAAGAAGGATTTAGGAGCCTTTGATTTATCAATGCTAGGAATTGGAGCAATTATTGGAACTGGAATCTTTGTTCTTACAGGAGTTGCTGCTGCAGAGCATGCTGGTCCCGCTCTTATTCTATCATTTATTTTATCCGGATTAGCTTGTGTGTTTGCAGCACTTTGTTATGCAGAGTTTGCTTCCACCGTACCGGTATCAGGCAGTGCCTATACTTACAGCTATGCAACGTTTGGTGAATTGATCGCTTGGATTTTAGGCTGGGATTTAATCCTGGAATACGGACTTGCGTCATCAGCAGTTGCCAGCGGATGGTCGGGATATTTTCAAGGATTACTTGCAGGGTTTGGCATTCATTTTCCAAAAGCATTAACAAGTGCATATGATCCTGCGAATGGGACGTACATTGATGTTCCAGCCATTCTTATCGTTTTAGTGATTACATTATTGTTAACGCAAGGCGTTAAAAAATCAGCTCGTTTTAATACAATTATGGTTATTATCAAGTTAGCAGTTGTTCTACTATTTATTGGTGTTGGAGTATGGTATGTAAAGCCAGGTAACTGGACTCCATTTATGCCATTTGGTTTCTCAGGAGTTACAGCCGGTGCTGCTACCGTGTTCTTTGCTTATATAGGTTTTGATGCAGTATCTACCGCTGCTGAGGAAGTAAAAAATCCACAGCGCAATATGCCAATCGGTATTATCGCTTCTCTTGCTGTTTGTACGGTTTTATATATTGTTGTTTCTGCCATTCTGACAGGAATCGTTCCTTACACTGAGCTTGGCGTGAAAAACCCTGTTGCTTTTGCTCTTAGCTATATCCATCAGGATTGGGTAGCTGGATTTATTTCACTAGGTGCTATTGCTGGTATTACCACAGTATTACTTGTAATGCTATATGGACAAACTCGTTTATTCTATGCAATCAGCCGTGATGGTCTATTACCAAAGGTATTTTCAAAGGTTGATAAGAAGAAGCAGACACCAATGTTCAACTCATGGATTACATGTTTGCTAGTTTCCATTTTTGCTGGATTAGTACCATTAAATAAACTAGCCCATTTAGTAAACATGGGTACATTATTCGCCTTTATGACAGTTGCTGTCGGTATCTTGTATCTTCGTAAAAACAAAATGGCTCCAAAAACTGGTTTCCGTGTTCCGTTTGTACCTTATATTCCGATTCTCGCTTTTGTTTTCTGCGGATATTTAACTCTTCAGCTACCAGCAGAATCATGGATCAGCTTCGGTATTTGGTTAGTAATTGGATTAGGTGTTTACTTTGGATATGGTCGAAAGCATTCTACATTGAATACTCAAGTGGATCAATTGAAAAAAGTAAGTTAATAAAATTCGCAAAGGGCTTGCATCTCGCAAGTCCTTTTTTACATATTGGCGAAAAATGTCGAAAACAATCATTAATACACAATAATTGTCTGTTCTTATTAGAGAAAAATGATAAAATAGTAGCATGATTTATTTACTTATTTTGTTCAAAGAAATTAAACGAGGGAGCAGCAATCATGAACGAAGGCATCAGGAGTCCCAAATTATTATTTGAAGAAAAAAAGGCGATAAAATTATTTTTATGGTTATTTTACTTCTTTTTTGTAACGTTTGATATTTTTTGGTATTTTGTTTTGCCGAAATATACATCATATGGCAAAAACGATTTTCCTGAAAGTGGACTCGGATATTGGCTGTATTTTTGGGTTTTTAGCTTACTTCCCATATCTATTTCTTTTATTAAGAAAGGTAACCCCTATCTTGTAAAATACATATTCCTATTAGGCTACTTACTAATAGATATTATAGATAATCTGTTGATTTATTTCGGTACTTCAATTCCATTTGCTTCAGGAAATATTGTAGAACTATTATTTTTATTTTTCTCACCAATTTTTGTTAATAAAAAATACTTCTGGACCGTTTCGATAGGTATTGTCGGAAAATATCTTTTATTAGGTATAGTTTTACAAGATGCCAATGTATTACCGCCAATAATAATAACAATCATTTTATCCGCAATCGCATTTATACTGTTAATTCGATTTTATTCTTATATTAGTTCTTTAACTTCAGTTCATGAAGAACTTCGCCAAAAAGAGAAGTTAGCTGTTATTGGACGAATGGCTGCTGCAATTGGTCATGAAATTCGGAATCCATTGTCTTCTCTAAAAGGGTTTACGCAATTACAGCAGGAACGAAATCCAAGTACAAATGAGTTTTATCCGATTATGATTCAGGAAATTGACCGGATTAATTTAATAGTTAATGATTTGATGTATCTTGGAAAACCACGAGTTACAGAATTTGAAAAAGCGAGTATTGAAAAGGTTATTGCCTATACACTTTCGATTACACAACAACAGGCAGAAAGACAAGGGGTAACAATTGAAAAGATGATGCCAGTAGCCATTCCGCCTATCGAGTGTGATGAGAAGCAGTTAAAGCAAGTTTTTATCAATTTGATAAAAAATGCAATCGAATCCATGTCTGAAGGCGGAACGATAAAAATAATTACCGATTTATTACAGGGGCAAAAATTGCACATCATAATTCAAGATGAGGGCATTGGAATTGATGATGAGAACATTCTAAATTTAGGAGAACCTTTTTTCACTACTAAAAAGGATGGAACTGGTTTAGGATTGATGGTTTCAAATCAAATTATAAGAGATCATAATGGTGAAATTAATATTGAAAGTAATCTGGGCAAGGGAACGAAGATCACTGTAAAATTACCTATATCCCAAAAAAGTTAAAAAAAATAGTTCTATAAATATACAAAAATCTTAAATTTCAAGTATTACTTAGGTATTACGAATGATATATAATGTAGAAGAATACGGGAAATTAATAGATTTTGTAAAAAATACTTGATTCTAATAATAAAATTGTCGAAATTGTGCTAATATTACACCAATAAGACTTTAAACTAAATTGATATAGGGTAGATGTGTTAGATAGCCTGGAGGATTATATGATTTCACATGAAGAAAAGCGCACCGTAAAATGGATACTTTTATTTTTCTATATTATCTTAATGGGTTATGATTTGTTTTTTTACTATCTTTTACCTGTGTTTATATCTCATAAAAAGAGTGGTTTACCTAGTAACTTTTGGATTATTAACTATCTAGTATTAGCTCTCTTAATTCCTGTCATGATGTATTTAAGTAAGGTGAAAAAGGAATCTTGGATCAAATATGTATTTTTTATCAGCTATCTAGTAACAGCTTTTTCAGTTGATGTAATATCCTATTATCATAAAGGCGAGGAATATACCAGCGGGAATGTGGTAGAAGTGTTTTTAATTTTTACGCTGCCTTTATTCTTGAATACGAGATTCTTTTGGATCGTAAGTGCAGGAGTAGTAATTAAATACATTCTAACGAGCATTGTTTTACAAAATTCCTTTCTTATCCTGCCAATCATATTATTTGTTATCCTATCGATTATGTCTTTCTTCTTACTTGTAAGATTTCAAGGCTATGTCCGTGCAATCAGCACTTCATATGATAATCAGTTACAGGGAATTGTTAAAGGCGTTATTGCAACACTTGAGTTAAAGGATCCATATACAAGGGGACATAGCGAACGGGTGGCCAGCTATGCATTAATGTTAGCTCAAGAAATAGGCAGGCTTTCAAAAGAGGACCAAAAATCATTTTATTATTCCTGCTTATTACACGATATTGGAAAGGTTCATATCCCTGATTCCATCTTAATGAAACCTGGAAAGCTAACAAAAGAAGAATTTGAGATTATTAAATCACATCCTGGTGTTGGTGCAGAAGCAGTCAAGAATGTTGAGGGGATAAGAAATAGTATTTCTGTTATTCGTTCCCATCATGAACGCTGGGATGGAAAAGGGTATCCTGATCAGTTAATAGGTGAGGAAATTCCTTTACTTGCTAGAATTGCTTCTGTTGCTGATGCTTTTGATGCAATGACATCATCAAGATCTTATCGAGCAGCGATGCCAGTTGAAGAGGCATATCAACGTATCATTGAAGGTAAGGGTTCCCAGTTTGATCCAATATTAGTGGAAGAATTTAAGCAGGTATTCCCTGCTTGGGTCAAATTTCATGAAAAATATCCATGGACAGAAAAGTGGGAAATGCTTAAGGAGGTGGAATAATGAAAATCCGAAAGCTAAAGAAAGTGAAAACAACTTGTTGGTGGTGTCCATTTGTTGGAATTAAGCCTTAAATTTGTGTTGGATGCTAGTTTAAAGCCTGGCATCCTTCTTTTTTTTAAAATTCAAGTTAAAGGGTGCTAATATGAGCCTTACACTCGAGTCATTTCTTTCATTAGTCCCACTAGAAATCCGCAAGGATAAAAAACATTATATTGTTGAAGATAAAATTTCTGGTGAGTTCTATGAAATGCCGGAAGTCTGTATTGATGCAATTAATTTGATTAATCAAGGTGAACAGCTCAGTGCAATTGAAGGTCTCTTAAAAGATAAATATCCTTCTGAAGAGATTGACCTCATGGATTTTGCTAAGCAGCTTTTGGAATTAGAATTGATCAATGAAATTGATGGCATAAAGGTTGAAGTAATTGAAAAGAACAAGGAAAGCCTTGGCTTTTTGTGGATATCTCCACTACTAGGAAAATTCTTTTTTAATAAAATATCTCTTCTAATTTATAGTGCACTTTTCGTCTCAAATATTTATTTATTCATTTCCCATCCGAATTTATTTCCAGATTATAAGGATCTTTTTATTTTTGATTACATGATGTTTAATATTCCAGCTTGGATGATCATAACATTTATTCTTGTGTTAACCCATGAATTTGGCCATGTATTAGCAATGAGGGCACAAAATCTCCCAACTAAATTAGAAGTAGGTCACCGGTTATTTCTTGTTGTCCTTGAGACTGATATGTCTGGAGTATGGAAGTTGTCTTCAAAGGAACGCAATGTTTTATATGTAGCAGGGCTTTGTTTTGACACGGTTGTTCTTTCGCTTGCTTTAATTTGCCAATTGAATTTTGCAAGTGGATCAGGGATTTTCCTAAGCATCATGAATGTAGTCGTTTTGGATACATTTATTCGCATGGTGTACCAATGCTGCGTATACATGAAAACAGATTTATATTATGTTTTTGAAAATGTATCTGGCTGCTATAACTTGATGGAAAATGCACAAAGGAACATTAGAAAATGGCTCCCATTTCAAAAATCTTATTTAAGAGATGATGTTATTTTTGAAAGTGAAAGGAAAACTGTTTACACGTATTCCATTATCTATTTTATTGGTGTAATCCTAACAGTGTCCTTATATTTTACTTTTTATATCCCGCAATTAATATTTGCCTTGAAAAAAGTTCTTCCAGGATTCTTGGCAGGAGCGACCTCGTTTCCTTTTTGGGATGCAGTCATATTCACAATGCAAATCATAATTGGTTTGTTATTACTTTTATATTCCTGGCGAAAAAAATACCAACATAATTAGTTTGTGACAGAACTTTGTCAAAAACGAAATTTCTAGGGGTTTTTTCCCCCCATGATGGGGGAGTTCCCCTATATAGATAACACTGCCGTTTTTCTTACAATTAGCTTAAGAAAACGGAAGTGTTATTTTTTTTGAGGAGGATCAAGAAAATGCAGTCAACTATTTCAGCTACAACGACTAAAAAGCCGGCAAGAAGTGTAAATGATGCATTTGCATCTCATTTTGCCAAATCCATGTTTTTAACTGTCGCAGGAATTGCCATTTTAGTGTTTATCGGAACAAGAATGTTTACACATATAGACTTAAACCTTTACGGATACATGGTCGGAACGATGGTATTCCTTGGAGGTTTTTTCTACCGCTTTATCGCTTGGGGCGAAAGACCTCCAACCAAAATTATCATCAAAAAAGGCTTAAAGCTTTTATTTAGAAAAAGCACCCCAAAAACAGCTGTAAATCATTTAGCTATTTACGATTTCATTCGCAACCGCGGTCTTTACCGTTGGATTCAGCATATTTTAATCGGCTGGGGCTGTGTGCTTGCTTGTTTAGTCACTTTCCCGCTGGTATTTAGCTGGATGTATTTTACGATGGAAGAAAACGGCTACTACACAATCGTCCTTTTTGGAATGAATGTTATGAAGGTGCCAGCAGAAGGAATTATCGCCTTCTTCTCCTACAATGCATTAAACATTGCAGCCATTATGGTTACTGCCGGGGTCTGCATGGCGCTTCGCCGTCGCTTGAAAAATATGCAGGCAAGAGCGGAACAAAAATTTATGTACGACTTTTTACCACTTTATCTATTGTTATTTATTTCAATTACTGGGCTTTTATTAACAGTTCAAAACGTATTTCTACATGGCTGGATGCAGCCGCAAATGTCGCTGATCCACCAATATTCCGTGATCGTAACTTTGATATATCTGCCATTCGGAAAGCTTGCACATATTCCTTTCCGTCCAATGAGTGTCTTTGCAAGAAACTACCGAGAACATTATGGTGAACAAGAAATGAAAACATGTAAAGTGTGCGGCGATCATTTTGTATCAGTTGAACAATCAAACGATGTGATTCAAGTATTGGGAGTCAATGATATCGAGTTTAATATGAAAGACGGCTTTAATCTTGCTGAATTGTGCCTGCCATGCCGCAGAAAATACCGCATTGCAAGATTCTCAGGCTTCGCAACGCATCAAGTTAAGGTCAAGGAGGCAAATCAAAATGCAAGAGGTTAAGATTAGAGATAAATTTTTTAAAGAAGTCGAAAATGTTCGTCATCCAAATGAAACTCTTATCAAAACACACTGTGCTTATTGCGGCATGCAATGTGGGATGAATTTACGGGTTAATACAAAAACAAACAAAATAATTGGGGTTGAACCTCGTTACGACTGGCCGGTAACAGTCGGAAAAATGTGTCCAAAAGGGGTTACCGCTTATCAGCAGACGAATCACCCAGATCGTATCCTAAAACCATTAATCCGTGATGATGCTTCCCTAAAAGGAACACAGAAAGGCTTCCGTGAAGCAACTTGGGAAGAAGCATATGATCTAATTGCGAAAAAGTTTTCTGAGTTACAAGCCAAGTACGGTAAAGATACATTATCAGTATTCAGTGGTGTATCGATGACAAATGAAAAATGTTATTTAACAGGGAAATTTGCACGTGTAGCCCTACAAACACGCTACATCGATTATAACGGCCGTTTCTGTATGTCGAGTGCGGCAGGCGGATTCCTCCGCTCTTTCGGTGTAGACCGAGGATCAACCTTGCCTTGGACAGATATCCATGAAACAGATTGCTTATTCATCGCAGGAAGCAACACAGCCGAATGTCACCCAACCTCCATGTTCCGTGTTTGGCATGTTCAAGAAAGAGGGGGCTACTTAATCGTTGCAGACCCGCGTGAAACACCAATTGCCAGGAGAGCAGATGTTCATTTGGATTTAAGACCGGGTACAGACCTTGCACTTGCAAATGGAATCTTAAATCTTCTCATTCAAAACGGCTATGCCGATGAAGAATTTATTAAAAACCATACAAACGGATTTGAAGAAACAAAGGAATTAGTTAAAGAATTTACACCTGAATACACAAGCCAAATCACTGGCGTTGCACCAGAAAAAATCATTCGTGCTGCTGAGATTTACGGAAAAGCACCAAATGCCGTTGTCATGTTTGCACGGGGTATTGAACAGCAGCATAAAGGTGTCGACAACGTTTCAGGTTACACGAATATGGCGCTGGTAACCGGCAAAATTGGGCGCCCTAAATCTGGTGTCGCAACCTTCACGGGTCAAGGTAATGGTCAAGGCGGACGCGAACATGGCCAGAAATCAGATTTACTTCCTGGCTATCGCAAAATCACTAATCCAAAACATGTGGAAGAGGTATGTAAGGTTTGGGGCATTACTCCAGAAGAAATGCCGCAGCCAGGTGTTTCAGCTTATGAAATGTTTGAATTGATGGAAGAAAAGACAATTCGCGGTTTATATTTGCTTTGTTCCAACCCAGCTGTTTCTGCGCCAAATCAAAACTTTGTCCGTAAAGCCTTAAAAGGATTAGATTTTATGGTTTGTGCCGATTTCTATCTTTCAGAATCAGCTGAGTCTGCAGATGTGATTCTTCCTACTGTTACATGGTCTGAAGATGAGGGTACAGTTACAAATCTTGAAGGACGGATTATTAAAATCAATAAAGCACAAGAGCCCCTTGGCGAGTCAAAACCAGATTGGCAAATTCAAGCTGAGCTAGCTGAAAAGCTTGGAAGAGGAAAGTATTTCTCTCATTTAAAAACAGCAAAAGACGTTGCAGACGAATTCCGTCTCGCATCAAAAGGCGGTTATGCAGACTACTACGGAGCAACATGGGATAAAATCGACAAGCAGGATGGCGTATTCTGGCCATGTAAAGATGAAAATGATCCAGGTACACCGCATATGTTCTTAGATAAAAAATTCTATCATCCAGATGGAAAGGCAAAAATCTGTGCTTTACCATATCGCCCGCCAGCTGAAGAACCGGATGCCGAATATCCGTTACGTTTAACAACTGGGCGCGTCGTTTTCCACTATTTATCAGGAAATCAAACAAGAAGAATCCAATTTTTACGAGATATGTGCCCAGAGCCATATGTAGAGGTACATCCGGAAACAGCAGCAAAATACAACATTGAACATGAAGAATTTGTTCGTTTATATACTCGCAGAGGCGAAGCAGAATATAAAGTGAAAATCACCGAAGCCATTCGTAAGGATACCGTATTTGTTCCGTACCATTTTGGCCACGAAAAATCTATTAATCTCTTAACCATTGCCGCACTTGATCCAATGTCACGGATGCCTGAGTTCAAGGCATGTGCAGCACAGATTGAAAAACTAGAAATGAAGAAGGTGCAGTAAATGAAGAAGAGGCTTTATTTAGAACTGGAAAACTGTATAGGCTGCCGCTCTTGTCTGGCAGCCTGCACACAGTGCGGAGGACATGAGCAGCGCAACCGTAACTATGTTTACGACGTTAACCCGCTTGTTAACCGTCAAACGATGCCTCTTATGTGCCTTCACTGTGTAAATCCGGCATGTGCAAGAAGCTGCCCGGCTCAGGCGATTCAAATTCATGAAACAGGGGCCGTTTTATCAGCTCTTGTAGAAAAGTGCATCGGCTGTCAAAACTGTACGATTGCCTGCCCTTATGGAATACCGAAGTTTGATACTGAGCAAAATTTAATGTATAAGTGCGACCTCTGTATAGATCGTTCTAAAGATGGCATCCCGCCGATGTGTGCGAGCGTTTGTCCGTCCAATACATTGCAATGGTTGACAGATGAGGAAATTGAAGCAAAGCAAAAACAATTTAACCTTGATAATGGTAAATGGGTAACAAGCATGCCTTATTTAGAAGGCGAAACAAATGTAAAAGTGAATCTCCCTGGAATCCTGCAGGGTGTCACAAAGTTGTTTTAGGAGGGATTAGACATGACAGATAAAAATAATAAAATCCCGTTTGATGAAGATAATTACACACATAATATAAACCGTAATAATGAACGAAAGCTCGACCGACGCGGATTTATGAAGACCCTTGTAGGGGCTGCCGGGGTATTCGCCGTTTCATCCCTTCCATGGGGAGCGTTGGCGGCGAAGGAACTTGCAGGTTTAGGAGACAAAAAATATCCTAAGCAGAAGATTACTGAGGTTAAATCCATCGCGATTGGAGATGCCGTAGACTTTGCTTTTCCTGGTGAGCACGATAGCGCCATCTTAATAAGACTTTCAGAAAAGAAATATGTTGCATATCAAAATGCCTGCACTCATCTTCGTTGTCCTGTTTTTTGGAAAAAAGACGAGGGAGAAATGCTTTGTCCTTGCCATCACGGAAAATTTGATGTAGAAACGGGTGCACCAATTGCCGGACCACCAAGACGTCCGCTTCCAGAAATCCATGTAAAAGTTGAAAACGGCGCTGTTTATGCCGTGGGGGTGAAGCGTTATGAAGCGTAGTTACGTACCGGTTATTCTGCTTCTGGCCGTCCTAATGTTAAACGTTATTTTTACGCAATACATGGTACATCAATATTTTTATGAACATTATACAAACACGATTATTGCAGCAGTTATCAATGTGATTTTATTCCCGGTAGCCTTCCTCATCTATAAAAAAGGTGTGAATGTCAATGACTAGCGAAACCTATATCGATTTTTGTTTTATGCGAGCGGAAAAAGGCGGGTTTGCTGCAGAAATTGAGAATCTTTTAAAAAACACGTTTGCTAAAAAACGCTTAAATTGGTTTTTAGAAGAAAAAACAATTGATGGTGCTGAAATGGTCGTTGCCGAAATAAAAGGAATGAGTGATTGGGGTTCAGAGGATGAAACGATTCAATTCCTAGAGGCACATGCCGAAGATAAATTTTGGGAGTATCTGCAAGGCTACAAAATGTTCATCTATCCTGTAAAGAGAGGATGCAGTAGCTGTGGAACTCATTAAATTAGAAGATGTGGAACGGTTTGTCGGTGTGCCGGTTGAAATTGCAATCCAGGATGAAGTGGGCGGAGAAAGGGCACCATCCGTTAAGAAAACAGTGAAAAAGGTTCAATATTGTCCGGATCGAACCCATATCCGTTTTTATTTTGATGACTTTTATTTTCTAGCAGCGCCGCTGTCAAGCCAGGTAAGTCAATTGGAAAATGAATGGGCTGCCTACGACTCGGAAAGCGGTTTAACATATAAAGTAAAAAAGGTTCAGGTCTTAAAGGAAAAGGGGCGGAGCGTCGCAAATATATATTGATTTAACCAGGTATAGGTTATAAACATATTTGGCCCTATTGGATTAGTTCAGTTTAGCTCTGCTCACACCGCCTTTTTTTCTATATATTAGGATGGTTTCTAGCGGGAGGCGTTAGAGGAGGGGTGATGAATGGAATTAATAAATCCAAAACAGCAAATTAGCTCATACATTATTGATTCACAAGAAGAAGAAATAAAAAGGATTGCTCTTGAACTTCATGAGGGGGTCGGACAAAACCTGTATAGCATATTAACAGGCATGCAGTTTGTTGAAACAAATATAAAAGAGCCGCATATGAAAAATCACCTGCGTGAAATGTCCTTGTTGATCGAAAAGACAATTCAAGAAATTAGGCTGCTTTCGGTTGAATTACATCCGCCTGCCCTAACAACCATTGGTTTACTTCCAGCCGTGAAAAACTATATTAAGTTATATACCTCCACCTTTGGCATTCTAGTTGATTTAGAATCATATGGTGATGAAAGGTCGATTCCAGAAAGAAACAGGATCGCTGTATTTCGGGTATGCCAAGAAGCACTTGTGAATATTGCAAAATTTGCAGATACCTCAGAGGTAAAAATGAATTTTTATTGGAATGAGGATGAGTTAAAGATTAACATTCATGATTTCGGTAAAGGATTTCAACCAGTAGAACCGAAAGATCATACCTCTTCATCAGGTCTTGCGGCGATGAAGGAAAGGATGCATCTGACTGGCGGGGAGTGTACGATTTCCTCTAAAATAGGGGAGGGTACATCTATACAAATTTCTCTTCCGTTTTAAATAGTCTCTAAAGGGGAGTTTATTTTGATAAAAATTCTGTTGGTCGATGATCATGCTGTTGTGAGAAGCGGTTTAAAAATGCTATTGAATACCAATCCCGAAATAGAGGTAGTCGGTGAGGCATCCGAAGGAAATGAAGGAATCAAAAAAGCACAAAAACTTAAGCCCAATGTAGTAGTGATGGATTTAAGCATGCCCCATGGTAAGGATGGACTGACAGCTACAACCGAGTTAAAAAAACTCATGCCAGAAGTAAATATATTGATTTTGACGATGCATGATGATGAAGAATACCTGTTTCGTGCCATTCAAGGCGGAGCATCCGGGTGTATTTTAAAAAGCGCTCCCCATGATGAATTAATGTCAGCAATTGAATCAGTTGCTAAAGGAGATGCCTATCTTCATCCTTCGGCTCAAAAGAGATTAATGGAAGAATACTTAGCTGGTGTAAAACAAGATGGCAATGACACATACAATCTCTTATCTGACCGTGAAAAAGAAGTATTAACCTTAATAGCTAAAGGATATTCGAACAAGGAAATAGCCGAGCAGCTTATCATTAGTGTGAAGACGGTCGAAACCCATAAAGGAAATCTAATGGAAAAATTGCAAATGAAAACCCGGCCTGAGTTGGTTGAATATGCCGTTAAAAAGGGGTTATTAGGTTATGGTATTTAAGGAGAATTATAAGGGATGACAGAGTTAAAGGAACACCCAGCAGTAATTGAGGTTTGCAACCAACTAAAAACTTTAGTCAGCTGTGATTTTGTGGGGCTTGCCCTCCAAAATGTATCCGGCCCTGATGTCAGATGGCATTATGCAGCCGGCAATTTAAATGATAAATATAAAAGAATAACGGTCCGATTCGGGAAAGGTGTTGCCGGAAAAATCATTTCAAGTGGAAGTCCTATGATGCTGGCAAATTTCCCTAATGAAATCATTGGAAAAGTGACTGATTATCCTATTATGCTGGCTGAAAATCTCATTTCCTCCTATGCCGTTCCTTTATTTTTTAATGGTGTTCCCAAAGGCGTATTGCTTGTTGGGAAAAGGGAAGCGTATACGTTTACCGAAAACGAGCAGCAGTTGGCAGATGAATCTGCTCATACCCTGGAACACCTATTAAAAGCTCATATTATTCTTTGATGCAGGGGGTTGGAAATGGAAAGGGAATTTCAGCTGACGAAAAATGAACTGATGGACTATAAATTTGCCCTGGATGCATCTTCGATTGTAGCGATTACGGATTCGCGGGGCATTATTACATATGTAAATGATCAATTTTGTTATATTTCTAAATACAATCGGGAAGAATTGCTGGGGCAAGATCATCGGATTATAAATTCGGGTTATCATTCCAAAGCCTTTTTTAAAGAAATGTGGAGAACAATTGGTAATGGAAAGGTATGGAAGGGCGAGATTCGTAATAAAGCGAAGGATGGAACATTCTATTGGATGGATACCACAATTGTCCCTTTTTTAAACGAAAAGAACAAGCCTTATCAATACTTATCGATTCGCTATGAAATTACCGAGAGAAAACGTGTAGAGCAGGAATTACAAAAAATGATGACGACGATCATCGATGTTCAAGAAGAAGAGAGAAAGCGATTATCGCGAAATTTACATGATGGAATCGGACAAAATCTATACAGTCATTTAATCACGATTAATCGTTTGCTTTCTGAAATGGATCATCCTTTGCTTGAGCAAATGCAAACAGAAGCGACCCAATTAATTGAAGAAATTCGCGAAATTTCATGGGAACTTCGCCCCTCTGTTTTAGATGACCTTGGGTTAGTACCAGCCATTCGTTCTTTTTTATCACGATATTCAGATCATTATAATATTGATGTATTTTTTGAATGCGTATTACATCGACGGCTTGCCATTAGCATTGAGTTGACGATTTATCGGATTATTCAAGAGGCGTTAACAAATGTCCGAAAATATGCGGATGTTGATAAAGCTAAAGTCACCGTTAGAGAAATGGACGATATTGTCAGGGTGATGATTGAAGATACGGGGAAAGGCTTTAACTTAAAAAAGAAGTCGCCAGGTGTCGGCCTATTCAGCATGGATGAACGAGCACGGTCCGTTGGGGGTGAACTTACCATCAATACTACACCAGGGGCAGGAACAAAGATTATCTTAGAGGTCCCTGTTTCAACTACAGAATAAGAAAAGAGGGTGTATTTGCACCCTCTTTTTTCTTATATTTTAAATGAACTTTTCAAGGAAACAATCCGGTTAAAGACTAGTTTATCGACTGTGGTGTGTTTTGGATCGACATTAAAGTAGCCGTGTCTAAAGAATTGGAACTTATCGTACGGTCTGCTTTCCTTCATATTTGGCTCAACAAAGCCTTGGAGTACCTCAAGTGAATTGGAATTGACTTGGTCAAGGAATGTTTTTCCATCTTGGCCTTCATTTTCAGTTTCATCCATAATAAGTGGTTCGTATAAGCGAAACTCAGCATGTACGGCATGAGTTGCTTCCACCCAGTGGATCGTACCCTTTACTTTCCTTCCTGTAAAGCCTGTGCCGCTTTTCGTCTCCGGATCATAGGTACAGCGAAGCTCGATAACTTTACCGCTTGCATCCTTAATGACTTCCTCACATTTAATGAAATACGCATTTTTGAGGCGAACTTCGTTACCTGGGAACAGCCGGAAATATTTCTTTGGTGGATCTTCCATAAAATCGTCTCGCTCGATGTAAATTTCACGTGAAAATGGGATTTTTCTCATACCCATTTCTGGAACCTCAGGATTGATTTCTGCATCAAGTAATTCAATTTGTCCTTCAGGATAATTTGTAATGACTACCTTTAATGGATCAATGATACCCATTGTCCGAGGCGCTTTTAATTTCAAATCCTCCCGGACAAAATGCTCGAGCATTTGAACATCAACCATAGAGTTGTTCTTTGAAATGGCAGTTTCACGAACAAATTCACGAATGGATTCGGGAGTGAAGCCTTTTCTTCTCATTCCAGAAATAGTCGGCATGCGGGGATCATCCCAGCCATCTACAAACCCTTCATCGACAAGCTGCTTGAGCTTACGCTTACTCATAACAGTATTAGTAATATTTAAGCGGCCAAATTCGATTTGCTGAGGCGTGTTCTCCATTTCACATTGTTCGACAACCCAATTATAAAGCGGACGCTGATCTTCGAATTCAATTGTACAGATGGAGTGAGTGACTCCTTCAATTGCATCCTCAAGCGGATGGGCAAATGCATACATCGGATATATGCACCATTTATCGCCTGTGTTATGGTGTGTTGCATGTGCAATACGGTAAATGACAGGGTCGCGCAGATTAATATTTGGAGAAGACATATCAATCTTGGCTCGCAGTACTTTTTGACCGTTCTCAAATTCACCATTTCGCATTCGATCAAATAAATCAAGGTTTTCTTCAATTGAACGATCGCGATGAGGGCTGTTCTTTCCAGGCTCTGTTAGTGTACCGCGGTACTCGCGAATTTCGTCAGCGGAAAGATCATCCACATAGGCTAAGCCTTTCTTGATGAGAAGAACCGCTCGCTTGTACATTTCCTCGAAATAATCAGAGGCAAATAATAAGTCATCCCAATCGAAGCCCAGCCATTTGACATCCTCTTTAATGGAATTGACGAATTCGATATCTTCCTTTAATGGATTCGTGTCATCAAATCGTAAATTGGTTTTGCCGTTAAATTCATCGGCTAACCCAAAATTGATGAAGATCGATTTCGCATGCCCAATATGTAAATATCCATTTGGCTCCGGCGGGAAACGAGTCACGATTTTGTTGTGTTTACCTGATTCCAAATCTTTTATCATAATATCTTTTATAAAATTTGATGTTTGATTGTCCACCCATTTCAACCTCTTTCATCTTATCTATTAATTATAAATACCATAAATATTGATAATTTTCCATTGTTCCCATCAATTCATGAACAAAACATTCTGATTTGGAAATTTTTTAGTTCAAAATGGAAAGCAGGAGAAAAAAAGGCTAAAATGGTGTTTTAAAAGTAAACAACAGAAAGGGGTACAAAGATGATCCATTTTGGAACAGTCGGAACCGGCTGGATTACAGAATCCTTCATTCAGGCAGCGAAGCTAAGCGGTCAAATGCAGTTAGCAGGAGTCTTTTCCAGGACAGCAGAAAAAGCGAAACAACTTGCTGATACATATCATGCACCAAAATATTATACAGATTTAGAAGAAATGGCGAAAAGCGAGGAGATAGAGGCTGTTTATATTGCTTCACCAAATTCTGTTCATTTCGAACAGACACTTGTTTTTTTGAAAAATAAAAAGCATGTCATTTGTGAAAAGCCAATTTTTTCAAATTCGGCCGAGATAGAAGAAGCATACCGAATTGCAGAGGAGAATGGTGTGTATTTATTTGAGGCAATTCGCAACATGCATACGCCGAATTTTCAAATACTAAAAGATAAGCTTCATCTAGCCGGGCCATTAAGAAGCACCATACTGCCCTATATCCAATACTCTTCCCGGTATGATTTGTTTCTCCAAGGAGAGGAACCCAATATATTTTCTGCAAAATTCTCTGGCGGTGCCCTCGTTGATTTAGGGGTCTATCCACTTTATTTAGCAGTGGGGCTTTTTGGGGAACCGGAATCTGTCGCGTATCACCCATTCATATTGAGGAGCGGTGTAGATGGAAGCGGTACGCTTCTCTTAAAGTACGATGATTTTGTTTGTACGATTATGTGTTCAAAAATTTCCGATTCCGTTCTTCCTTGTGAAATTCATGGAGAAAAAGGAACCTTTATACTCGAAGACGCGGCCCCTATTTCAGAAATTAAATTCATTGATAGTCACTCAAAAGAAAGTCAGATCCTGAGTGTCGACCAAGAGGAACAAAATATGGTTTATGAATGTATAAATATCGCTAAGATAATTAGAACAAATAATGTAACAGAATATGAGAAGTTTAAAAAATGGAGTAAGATTGTTCTTCGCATAACGGAAGAGGCCCGAAAACAAAATAATATTATTTTTGGTTCAGAAAAATAAAAAGAGCCAGAGGATATCTCATCCTCTGGCTCTTAAGATTTTTGACAAAATTTAGATGGCAATGTGACATCTTTATGAAATGAATCTTAGCGATGATTAATATCACATACCCTGTTTTTCTAGTTACTTATAGTAAAAGTATTAGGAATGGAGGAATGGGGATGAAATCAAGAGCGTGGTACAGGAAACAGCTGAAGCGTAAGCCAGTTCAGATTACTAGATATACCGTTCAGGCTGTGTTTCTTTTGTTTTTGCTATATGCAGGTCTTACGTTCTATCAATTTTATATGCACTTTGAGACGCTTGGAAAGACCCCTTTTGTAGAACGGCCACCGGCAGTTGAGGGATTTCTTCCGATCAGTGCGCTGGTTGCCTTAAAGGTATGGATGGTGAACGGGGAGTTTGATCAAATTCATCCTGCCGGTCTCGTTTTATTTGCTTTCTTTGTTGGAGCAGGAATTATTTTTCGAAAATCCTTTTGCAGTTGGATTTGCCCAGTGGGAACGGTCAGTGAATGGATAGCCTGGCTTGTTAAAAAGATTTTTAAGAGAAATTTTGAAATTCCGACGTGGCTCGTTTGGCTGTTAACTCCTCTAAAGTATTTATTACTCTTATTCTTTATCAATATGATTATTTCAATGCCAATCTACAGCGCCAAGTCATTTTTAAATGATCCCTATAATAAAATTTCCGATGTGAAAATGCTTTTGTTTTTCTTGAATATCAGCGGTTTCGCTTTAAAATTTATTATTGTTATCTTCATCTTATCCATGTTCTTCAAAAACTTTTGGTGCCGATTCCTTTGTCCGTATGGTGCGATGATTGGACTTGGCAGCATCCTTAGAATCACTAAAATCCGTAGAAATGAAGATACATGTATAAACTGCGAAATGTGTACAAAGGTTTGCCCTCAGCGATTAAAGGTTCATAAGGTAAAAACAGTCAATTCACTTAATTGTACAGCCTGCATGTCCTGTGTGGAGGCCTGTCCGATTAAAGATACATTGTATATGACGGTAGTAAACAAAAAAGTAAACAAATGGTTTGTGCCGGTTGGTTTCCTAGCCCTCTTTGTCTTGATTGTCGGAATTGCCAAAATTACAGGGCACTGGGAAACCATCATATCCTATAATGAATGGAAACAATTAATCCCTGATGCCAATTATGTTGGTCATTAGGGGTTAGACAGCCCAATATGAAGGCTGCTCTTACTTTTTAAAAGGATGTGTTAAAGGCTAGTGCTAATTTTTAACACTGTTGATTGGAGCGGAAGGCGCGAAGACTCCTGCGGGAGACCCCGCAGGCGCCAAAGCGCCGAGGAGGCTCCCTGGCACGCCCCCGGAAAGCGAAGCGCCTGGAGCGCATATCAACAACCAAGTTTAACAGCGCTATTAAAAAAAGAATCTTGTGAAACAAATTAATATCTTTTAATATTTAAATAATACGTTTTCGTACGAATGAGATTGGAATGATGAACAATGCTATTTGTTGAGGAAATGCCAAAAGAAGCAAAAGATAAAATCCTTTATGCAGGACTATCATTATTTACCACCACCGGTTTTAAAAATACCTCTGTCCTAGATATAGTCGAGATGGCAAGGGTATCAAAAACAACCTTTTATCAACACTTCACCAGTAAAGAGAATTTGATGGCCGGTCTTTTTGAGGTACTGTTCTCAGAAATTATAAGTGAGGTTAAACAAGCGAGTGAACAAGAAAATCGGTACGCTTATAAAGCCTATTTTGGAATTCGGCGTTATATCGAAATTTGCTTTTCAGATGTTAAAGTTGCAGGCTTAATGCTCGTGGAATCTGTCGGAGTATCCCAAGATGTTGAAAAAGTAAGGAGCGATGCGCACCGGCGTTTTGCCCAGCTTATTTTTAAGACAGTTCAAGGACTGCTGCCCTCAACTGTTTCAGAAATCGAAATGCAAGTCGTTTCCCAAGCGATGGTTGGAGCTATTAATGAAGTGGTTGTCCAGAACTACAATGTAGATGGGGGAACGCGCATAAGCTATGATGACCTCGCCCGCCTCCTAAATCGGATAGTAATTAGTGCATTCGTTAATCTCGCCAATTAACGGATGCTTTTTTTTCAAAAAAGTTCAAAGTGAAGAACGGTTAAATCACATATGAAAACACAAGCAATATGTATTATTGCTTAAGGGAACTGAAAAAGGTTCCTTTTTTTGTTAGTCGCAGTGTTAATCTCGCCATATTTATTAAGACTTGTAACATACTATAAACAAAATCTTTACATTGTTTTCATAGTGGATTAACAATCTTATTTTATAGTTTAACAGTAACCAAAAATTAAAATTTGATGAGAAATTCATTAGGTTTTAATTAAAACGGGGGAGGAAATTATTTTGTTTAAAAACAAACTTAAAAAGAAAATCTTACCAATAGCGGTTTTATCTTCAGTAGCATTCGGAGCCTTGTTCAGTACGGCTAATAACGATGTTAAAGCTAATGAGGCGGTACAAAACAATGCAGAAATTAAGAATGTTATTTTCCTAATTGGAGACGGAATGGGAGTTTCCTATACTTCTGCATATCGTTACTTAAAGGACAACCCATCAACAAAAGAGGTAGAACAAACAGAATTTGATAAATATCTAGTTGGTCAACAAAAAACATATCCGGAAGATCCTCATCAAAATGTTACGGACTCAGCGGCTGCAGCTACTGCCATGTCTGCTGGTGTAAAAACATACAATGCAGCTATTGGTGTAGATAATGACGGTTCTTCTGTAAAAACTGTTCTTGAGGCAGCAAAAGAAAAGGGTAAATCAACTGGATTGGTTGCTACTTCAGAAATTACACATGCAACACCTGCTTCTTACGGTGCACATGACGTTAGCCGTAAAAACATGAACGCTATTGCTGATGACTATTATGATGAAATGATTAATGGTGAGCATAAAATCGATGTCATGCTTGGAGGCGGTTTAACAAACTTTGTCCGTCAAGACCGTAATTTAACAGAAGAGTTTAAAAAAGATGGATACGCCTATGTTACTAACAAAGACGAAATGATGAAAAATGACAACTCTAAAATGTTAGGATTGTTTGCTCCAGGCGGAATGCCAAAAATGCTTGACCGTGAATCATCTATGCCTTCTTTGAAAGACATGACTGATACAGCATTAAATAAATTGAGCAAAAATAAAAATGGTTTCTTCTTAATGGTAGAAGGAAGTCAAATTGACTGGGCAGGACATGATAATGATATTGTAGCAGCTATGAGTGAAATGGAAGACTTTGAGAAAGCATTTAAAGCTGCGGTTGAATTTGCTAAGAAAGACAAGCATACTCTAGTTATTGCAACTGCAGACCATTCAACTGGCGGATACTCTATTGGTGCTAGAGGGGATTATAACTGGTTTGGAGCTCCTATTTCAAAAGCAAAACGAACACCTGACTTTATGGCAGAACAAATTGCAAAAGGTGCCGATGTAGAAACAACTCTTAAAAACTACATTGATTTGCAATTAACACCGCAAGAAATCGGTTCTGTTAAAAAAGCTGCTGAATCGAAGAATGTTACAACGATTGATAATGCAATCGAAACTATTTTTGACCTTCGTTCTGTAACTGGTTGGACAACTGGCGGTCATACTGGTGAAGATGTTAACGTATATGCTTACGGTCCAGGAAGTAACCTGTTTGCTGGAAATATTGAAAATACTGACCAAGCAAAACATATCTTTGACATTCTAAAAAATGGTAAGTAATCTTTGTAAATAAAAATATTAATATCCCCGTTGGGTGTTTGTGCTCAACGGGAACTTTTTTTAAGACATGTTGATTAAAAAAATTTAACCTACTATCCAAAATAGGAAGGGGATTTTTGTGAAATTATTGACTCCTATCATACTAGGATTATCCGTCGTATTGTCTGGCTGCAATGCCGTTCAAAATATAGAACCTACAGCGAAAGCAACAGAAAAACAGGAACATGTGTCTGAAAAAAAGAATGATGATACAAATCAAGAAAAAAACAGAGCTAAATCTTTATCTGATGTCTATGTCCCAAACCCACAAGTGTCTGATGATACGAAACTTCTTAATGTTGGTCAAACAATAGAAGATAGTAAAGGTAAAGTGACCTTAAAAGGGTTTGCCTCTTTAAATAAGATCTATACAGTAGGACCAGTTGAAATGAAAATCAAGAATGTTAAGCTCATTCACAATATGCCGACATATTCTTTAATGGATTATTTTCATTATTATACAGAACACTATGAAGAATTTGATTTTATTAAAGTAGAAGTGGAATTAGTCAATAAATCTGATCAAACAGTTCAATTCGGGCCTATTGCTCATCTTAATACAAGCAATGGTGAGACAAGAAACTTCGAAGATGACTTTTATATAGAGTATTTGGGCGGGGAAATTGAGCCAAATGGTTCAAAACAGGGAGCACTTGGTTTCATTGTTGAAAAATCAAGTCCAGATGTAAAATGGGTAGAAATTCAAACTAGCGATGTTTTGGATAAAAATCGTAAAGAAATTGGCAAGTCGCAAAAAATAAAAATTGATTTCAAATGATATATTGTTTAATGACCTATTCAAATGTGAGTAGGTCATTTTTATATTATTGACTACAATTACAGCCAAATACTACGTTTTCCGTCTTTTGTCGAGGGATTTTGAGAAAAGGATGAAGAACAAGGGAAAGTATTTTTGTTTTTTATAATCATCAATTACTGGTTCGTTGTTCTTTCGTAATATAAAATTAATGAATATAAAGGGCATTGTTGATTTTAACACTGTTGATTGGAGCGTTAATCAACAACTAAGTTAACAGAGCCTTTTAATAAACACTTAATCCATGTTGAAAAAATGTCGAAAAATATTAGTTGTTTGATACGAATACGTATTGGTATCATATGAATATGATAAAATACTGAATTTACAGAAAATTCACATGTGTTAAAGGAGAATGAGGGAATGTCGAAAAAAATAGAAGAGTATTCTTTAGAAAATCTAATGAATAAGATTGAAGAGTTATTAAATGCGAATTCAGCGCCGTTTCAGGGGTTTAATGCAAACTATCAATTTGACATTGATGGGGAGGAGTCAGGGGTTTACCAGCTCCGCTTCCAGGATGGAAAAGCTACCATGCAGGAAGGCTCTGGAACCCCTGCTGATTGTAGATTGATCATGTCACTAGGAAACTTCCATTTATTTTTATTAGGGAAACTAAACGGAACGATGGCTTTTATGACAGGAAAGTTAAAAATTAATGGTGATATTGGCAAAGCAATGAAAATAGAAAGCATTTTACGGCAATATAGCGTGAAAGAACAACTCTAAAAGCCAAAATGTTAATTTTCGAAGGTGGTGTCAAATGAAGGCAATAAATTTAGTAGAAATGGTGTCTCGTTCAGCCGAACGATTTTCCGAGAAACACGTATTTTTATGGAAAAAAGACGGAAAGTATCAAGGCATCAGCTATCATTCCTTTTGGGAAAAAGTAAAACACATTGCAGCCGGACTTGTCCATCTAGGAATAAAACGAAATGACAAGGTAGCGATTTTATCAGAAAACAATCCGTATTGGCCTGTTGCAGATGTGGCTATCATGAGTCTTGGGGCTGTATGTGTGCCGATTCACTCCACCCTGCCGCCCGAGCAGATCGATTACATTTTGCAAAATGCCGAATGTGCTTTTATTTTTGTTCAAGATGATAAGTATCTAAAAAAGATCCTTCTTAATGGTAAAGTTCCCCTTCCAACAGCGATTATTTTTCCAGGAGAGAATTTCAGAGAAACTGAAGCCCTATTATCCTTGCAGCATTTAGCCTATATTGGTTCCGTCCATCCTTTCGATCAGTGGGAAGAGGTATGGAGCGGATTAACTAGGGAGAATCTTGCCACAATCATCTATACTTCAGGAACTACCGGAAAACCAAAGGGTGCCATGCTGACTCATGGAAATATCCTTTCCAATGTGGAAGGGATTCAATTCTGGGTGCTGGAAGCAAGGCCAGATGATGTTTTACTTTCTCATTTGCCCCTCTCGCATGTGTTCGAGCGGATGGCAGGGCAATTTATGCCACTTTCTGTTGGGGCAACGATTGCCTATGCGGAAGGAATTAATAAAGTCCAGGAAAACCTTTTAGAGGTCCGGCCAACAGTTTTGGTCAGCGTTCCTCTTCTTTTCGAAAGAGTCTATGCTCAGGCCCAAAAAATGGTGGAAACAGGCACACCATTAAGAAAGAAAATTTTTAAATGGGCAATCGAAATCGGCATGAAAAAATATGACCATTATTTAAAGTTAACTTTCGATGATGCGATGAAAAATGGTTTTTTGCCAAAAGAAATAAAGAAAAGCTGGAAATTGGCCAATGCTCTTGTTTACAGCAAAGTGAAAAAGAAACTAGGAGGAAGAGTCAGAGGGCTTATTTCTGGCGGAGGTGCCCTTAATCCGGAAATAGGGAAGTTTTTTTGGGCAGTGGATATCCCTGTGCTCGAAGGCTATGGTCTAACAGAAACTTCACCAGTCGTATGCAGCAATCCAATGAGTCGCTCAAAGGTCGGAACGGTTGGCAAGCCGCTTCCAAATCTAGAGGTTAAAGTCGCTTCAGATGGAGAAGTGCTGGTAAAAGGTCCGAGTGTTATGAAGGGGTATTACAAGGATGAAAAGGCAACAGATGAAGCTTTTAATGATGGATGGTTTTTAACGGGGGATATTGGTAGGTTTGATGAAGAAGGCTTTCTAAAAATTGTTGACCGGAAAAAAAGAATTATCGTGCTGACAACCGGAAAAAATGTCGCTCCCCAGCCAGTGGAAAATGCGATTACACAAAGTATCTACATTGACAATTCGGTTTTAATCGGCCAGGACAGAAAATATGTCATTGCCTTGATTACGCCAAACTTAGAAAATCTTTTGCCCTGGGCCAAAAAGAAAGGGTTTTCAGGGAATCTCCAGCAGCTGCTTAAAGAAGAAGAGGTACATCTTCTTCTAACCAAAGAAGTTGCCGGATTCACCCAGAAATTTGCCCGATATGAACAGCCGAAAAAAGTGGTCATCATTGGGAAAGAATGGACAGTGGAAGATGGAGAATTGACACCATCTTTAAAGGTCCGCTTCCCAGAAATTCAAAAAAAATACAAAGAAGTCATCCATCATGCCTATACCGAGGAAATGTTCACCGATATGCAAATCGCGGCAAACGAAGTCGCCGTCGGAATATCACTTGAGTTTAGCAGAGGGAAAGAGCATTAATCATAATCAACAGCTATCGAGTAAATAGCTGTTTTTTTTATCCAATGCAAAGGGTGACAAACCAAAAGCCCATATTTTTCATATACATATAAAAAAATAAAATGGGTGAGCTCTAATGTTTGGAAATGAAAGAACGGTTTATCTTTTTCCGGCTGCCATAAAAGAAGTTGGAGGGAACAAATGGGGATATATCAATGAAAAGGGAAAATTCATTCTTCCCCCGATTTACGAAAATGCTGGGGATTTTCAGGATAATGGATTAGCTATAGTAAGAGTAATGAATCATGCGGGTGTCATCAATTCATCAGGATATTTTATTGTAAAACCAAAATATGATACCATCAACCCATTTTCAGAGGGGAGGGCCACTGTCATTGATCATCAGGGGTTTAAGGTGATTGATGAGAGTGGAAAAGAGATTACTTCAAGGGCTTATTCCTATATAGGGGACTACAAGGAAAGCCGGGCATTAATGGCTGATTATACTAAAGAGGGCTGGTATAGATATGGATATTTAAATAAACGAGGGAAAGAAGTAATCCCCCTTACCTATGAAGCTGCTAGTGATTTTACAGATGGCAGAGCAGTTGTAAAAACAAATAGAGGAAGATTTGCACTAATTGACCTTACAGGGAAGGAAGTAAATTCGTATCCTTTTTATTTTGTTGGCAATTATGGACAGAGGATGATGGCATTTCAAGTGCGTGCCAATGAAAAATGTGGCTATATCGACGAGCAAGGCAAAATCACCATTGAGCCAAAGTTTTCAGGTGCACAATCTTTTATCAATAATCGAGCAATAGTCAATGTTTCCGAGGATTATAAAGATCATTATGGATTAATTGATCAGACGGGCAGCTTTATCATTAAACCAAACTATAATCTTATAGAATATCTAGATGACAACCGTTATTCGATTGGCAAAGCGATAGACCCCTCTAAACCATTTGCTGGTTCTAAATATTCGGTTGCTGATGGTGATGGGCGTATTTTGACAGGTTTTATTTATAATGAAATTAGCAAATTTACAGATGGTTTTGCTTCAGTCTCCGATGATCAAAATACCTTTTTTATAGATAGGAGGGGTCAGCGAGTTGAGCACCTTCCGATTGTGAGCGGCAGCGGCAGATTACTGTTTGAGAAAACACTTATCAAAGGGGAAATAGATTTTCGCCTTATATATCTTTCTAGTAAAGGTGAGATTATCTGGAAGCAAAACAAGGTGATTCCGCTCAATGAGCATTATGCTGTATTAGAGGAGAAATACAAACCGAATAAGGACTATTTAGTTTATTTTCCTCAAATACAGGGGATGGGGAAGAGTGAAAGTGTAAATGCTGCATTAAAAGAGCTTTCTGGGGTAAAAGCTGTACCATCCCATAAACAATTAGATTCCAATTATTTAGGGGACTTTGAGGTTACGTTTTTTAAGGGGAATTTATTGGTCATAGAAATACATGGCTACAAATACCCTTTCGGTGCTGCCCATGGAATGCCAGTAAAAAAGTATGCCCATATCAATCTCAAAACAGGTTCCTTTTATAGCCTTAAGGATTTATTTATGCCAAAAAGTCCATATGTAACAACAATTAGTGAGATTATTGGCAAGCAAATCAAAAGCAATTCCGAGTATTCCTATGTTTTCCCCAATAGCTATAAAGGGATTCAAGCTAATCAACCTTTTTTTATCAGTGACGAGTCTTTGAATATCTATTTTTCCCCCTATGAAATCGCCCCATATGCTGCAGGGTTTCCAACCTTCAGGATACCGTTTAAAGAGGTAATGAGTATCATTGACCAAACAGGTGAATTTTGGAGGTCCTTTCATTAAAAAAAGCGTGAATCTAAAGCAGATTCACGCTTCTTATTTTACACACTTAACATAAGAGCTAAGTATCCTATAACGATGAATAGCAGGCTCAAAACAAGGGAAAACATTTTCGGCGCCTTTTTTATAAAAGTAAGAATCATCAAGATTAAGAAAAATACCGCCCATACCATTAGGCTTTGCGATGCAATTCCAGGTGAAAAATGTAACGGGAATGTTAGACCGCCTTGATGTGATAGGCTAAAAAGCTTTGAAGCTCCTTCAGCTTTAATTGTTGTTTTAATATCATGTGGCGGTGATTCCTGGCCTAATGCCCCGGTTATAGCAAAGATGATTAACACGAGAATACTTTCAAGCCTCATCCAAGGAATAGGATTAAAGGGAACCCCTTTTGAAAGCTTATTGCGAATTAGGACACTGTTGATAAATGCAAAAACAAGCAGCGGTACAATCGCCAAATGCTTCAATAACAGTGCCTGGTCATAGGATAACGGCCAAGTATTGGCGTAGTCGCTTAAATCCATAACAAAGGTCATTAAGGAAATACCAGTGATGATGATGGTTAGTAAACAAATGATAGCAATCGGTGAAAACCATTTTAAAAACTTGAGCCAATTGTCATGATTCTTAGAGAACCAGCTTACTGCGATAAGGATGCCTATCCAGGTACTCACAGCTAAAAAATGGGCAGTATGAATAAAAAAACCTGGCCATTTTGATAAAGAGCTGGCATGGCTGGACCATCCAAGTGCAGCGATTAAAGCAAGTGTAAAAATTAATCCTGTTATTGAGAAGTGCGGTTTTCGCTCCAGTTTAATCGGAATTAGATAAATAAATAAAATAAAAGAAATGACCCCCGTGCTAATCCACGACTTACCAACCTCAAAATTGGTCAAAACAGACTGTATAGTCAAACCTAATCCAAGGTCCTTATATAAATAGAGAATAATTTTTAATACCGGAACAAAAGAAAGAAGAGCTACTCCAAGAGCAGCAGCTAATAAAATACCTTTTGGAACTTTAATAGATGGGCGAGCTGTTTTTGGAACGAGATGCAAAATAAAACTGCCCAGCAGTACAGAAAAGCATAAATAAAGCAAAGCCTCGCTAATGATATTTAAAACAAACATTTAAGCATGCTTCCTTCGATAAATTAACCAGTAGGCGCTAATTCCGAAAATAATCAACAACGCTGCAGATCCAGGGACAACATAGTCTTTAAATGAAGGCTCCACAGTTTTGGTGTTTTCGGTTAATAAGGCAGCATTCTCAATCTTCTTTGGTGCAGCAGCTTCCTCCATTTTATTTTTATCAGCTGGTTTCACTTCATTTGATGCTGATGCTGCAACAGTAGTGGTTTGGCTTGCTGCTAATTGAACAGAAAAAGGAATATCTCCTTCAAGTGGATGCCCATCCGTTCCGATAATTTTCCAATGAATTTTATAACCGCCGTTTGGCAGTTCATTGTTCAATGATCCGATTAATTTATTCCCTACAATAGAGACTTTGGAAAGTGGTATCGCGGTACCTTTTGTATCTTCTAAAGTAAATGTGCTGGTGCTTTCCAAAGTTGTTTCGAAGGTAAGAGTAATATCCTTTAATGGCTGGGTTAGCACTTCTCCATTTAGGGGGGATGAGGTTTCTAAATGTGAATGTGCAAGGACAGTAGTTCCTAATAGAAAAAACAACATTGATGCAATAAGAGAGATTTTCTTAAACATCATTTTCAACTCCGTTATATTGTTATCTTGCTTGTTGTTCATTCTATCATCAAATCTTCTAGGTTTTATCATTTTGGCGACATTGTTCACAAACCTTTCGAAAATGCTCCCTATAAATTTCCGGAAAAAATTCTTTATTAAGAACTGAAATGTTCTTGATTTTGTATTATTATATAAATACGTACTTAAAAATAATAAACATTCCGAACGTATTAGCATAAGACAAAGAAGAAACAATGGTTACTAAATATTGATTTTGGAGGAAATCATGAAATTTTGTTTATTCCTATTGTTTGCTGGAATATTGGATGCTGTCCTAACCCATTTTGGGATTGTATCGGGTTTCGTAGAGGAAGGAAACCCAATTATGGAGTTCTTCATAGAAAAAGGCTGGTCTTACTTTTATTTAATAAAAATTCTTCTGCCAATTATTCTGATAGGTCTTGTTTCCCTTCGTCCATTTAAAGGTGGGGTTCGGACGCTTTTGCTTTCCGCATGCGTGCTTTATTTTTCCGTCCTTATATACCATATCGCCTGGATCCTTCTTTATTTAAATACATCGGCATAACTCCATAGAAACTAGACACACCTTGGTTAATAAGTTAGTATCAATACGATATGGATTGATCATTGCAAAAAACGAATACTATGAAAAAAGAGTTTAAATAAGGAGTATTTTATGTTGAACAATTTAAAGCCATTTTTACAGGAAGCGTGGGAGAAGTCTGGGTTTCAAACGGCTACTTCTATTCAAGACGCCGCCATTCCAGTCATCCTAGAAGGAAAAGATGTAATTGCCGAATCGCCTACTGGTACAGGGAAAACACTTGCTTATTTATTGCCATTATTAGATAGAATTGACCCGACCGTCCAATCCCTGCAAGCAGTCGTCTTAGCCTCTTCGCAGGAACTAGTTATGCAGGTTTATCAAGAATTCCAAAAGTGGTCAGAGGGAAGCGGAATTCGTGGAACTTCCATTATTGGCGGGGCAAATCTTAAGCGCCAGTTGGAAAAATTAAAAAAACGACCTCAGGTGATTTTTGCAACTCCTGGTCGCTTGCTTGAACTGATCAAACAGAAAAAAGTAAAAATGCATGAGGTGAAAATGGTTGTGCTGGATGAGGGAGATCAGCTATTGATTCCTGAGCACCTTGGCACTGTTCAAAATATCGTAAAATCAACGATGAGTGACAGGCAAGTTGTGTTATTCTCAGCAACGATGAAAACAGCAACAGAAAAATTGGCAAAAGATTTGACTAAGGAACCCGAAGTTCTTCGTATTGAAAAAGATGAAGTGGCTTCCTCGGGAAAGGTGGAGCATATTTACTTCCTTTGCGAACAAAGGGAAAAAATTAAGCTCCTCGAAAAAATAGCCCGTTTAGAGGGAAGTAAGTCGCTTGCGTTTATAAATGACATTGGAGAGATTCAGGTTTTTAAAGAAAAATTACATTTTAAAGAGTTATCTGTCGGAATATTACATAGTGACATGAAAAAATTAGACCGGCAGGCTGCGTTAAAATCCTTCCGTGATGGCAAAATGAAAATGCTTGTTGCCACGGATGTCGCGGCAAGGGGCCTTGATATTCAAGGGGTTACCCATGTCGTCCAAATTGATTTTCCTAAAGACATCACCCAATATGTCCATCGCGCTGGAAGAACAGGCCGGATGGGTGCAGATGGAATCGTTATTTCACTTGTCACCGAAAGAGAAGAACGGGAATTGAAGAGATATTGCAGAGAGTTGAATCTTCCTCTTCAAAAAAGAATCTTTTACAAGGGGCAAATTGCAGAGGAAACGGAAAAAGGGCAAAAGTTGCGGAAGTAAGGAAGAAATCTTGGCTTGACTCTATTTAGATCTCATTACGGTCACGTAGAATTTCTCTACGTGACCGTTTTAGTTGTTCAAGGCCCTTTATGGTCGCGTAGACCGCCACTATGTGACCGTATTAATGTTCGCAAGGTAGTTTGAGTAACGTAGACCGTTTCTAGGTGACCGAATTAGTGATCGCAAGGTAGTTTAAGTAACGTAGACCGCCTCTACGTGACTGTATTAGAAGTCGCAAGCTAGTTCGAGTCACGTAAACGCCTCTACGTGACCTTATTAGTGGTCGCAAGCTAGTTTGAGTAACGTAGACCGCTTCTACGTGACCGTATTAGAAGTCGCAAGCTAGTTTGGGTCACGTAGGTTACTTCTCAATGAAAAATCCCCATTTCAAGCAGAAAAAAAAGGATTTACTCCACCCGTCTTGAATAAATAAATTTAAACGGAGGGAAAAACGATGGAAAATCCAAAATTAAAGAAATTGCTTAATGAATGGCTGGAGGAAGCCACAATAAGTGAGATGCAGGAGAGATTAGAGAGCGGAGAGATTTCGTCTAAAGAGCTAGTTTTGATGTATTTACATAGAATTTCGAGCTTTGATAAAGAAATTCAATCCGTCCTGGAGGTAAATCCAGACGCGTTACATATTGCCGCGGCGCTTGATGCTGAACGAAGGGAATCCGGGCCGCGCAGCCGCTTGCACGGAATCCCCATTTTATTAAAAGATAATATTGATACACACGATAAAATGCATACGAGTGCGGGGTCCCTTGCATTAAAGGATTCCATTGCACTTAAGGATTCCTACGTTGCGGAACAAATGCGCAAAGCAGGCGCAGTTATTCTCGGAAAAACAAATATGACCGAATGGGCGAATTTTATGGCTATCGGCATGAAAAGCGGCTATAGCTCCCGCGGCGGACAAGTATTAAACCCATACGGCCCTGGTAAGTTTGATGTAGGTGGTTCAAGCTCAGGCTCTGGGGCAGCCATTGCATCAAACTTTGCAGCTGCCGCTGTCGGAACTGAAACATCCGGTTCCATTTTAAATCCTTCTTGTCAAAATTCACTTGTAGGAATCAAGCCAACCGTTGGCCTCATTAGCCGAAGAGGTATTATTCCAATCGCGCATACCCAGGATACGGCGGGGCCGATGACTCGAACAGTGGAGGATGCAGCGATATTGCTAACAGCCTTAACGGGAAAAGATGAAGAGGACACAATCACCCAAACCAATCCTTTATTTAATATTGAATTCACGGAATACCTGTTTAAGGATGGTCTTAAAGGGAAAAGAATTGGAATCGCCTTACAGGGATTCATTGAGCAATTAAGTGAAGAAAAACAAAAGGTCGTCACTGAGGCATTAGAAGTTTTAAACACATCAGGAGCAGAAGTTATCGAAAACATTGAGCTTCTTTCTGCAAAAGCAAACTGGAAATATGATGTTTTAACTTATGAATTTAAACCTGATATAAATGTCTATTTAAATGGTCTGCATCCTTCCATCAAGGTTCGCTCTTTAAAAGATCTTATTGAATTCAATAATCAAGATGAAGAAAAAATGCTAAAGTATGGTCAAGCAGTTTTGATCCAATCAGAAAAGACGAGCGGCTCCTTAACTGAAGCAGAGTATGTCCAAGCATTGGAGTTTGATTTATATCACTCCACCCAGCAAGGGATTGATTCCGCTTTAGAAACCTATAATCTAGATGCAATTGTTTTTCCACACGAAGAAGGCTCACATATCAGCGCGAAAGCAGGCTATCCGTCGATTGCGGTCCCCGCAGGGTATACGTCCGAAGGGGAACCAGTGGGGATTACCTTTGCAGGGACTGCTTATAGTGAACCAATGTTAATACAGGCAGCCTATGCTTTTGAGCAGATGACAAAATTCAGAAGATCGCCAATGTTAGATAAAGAATAAGTCCATTTGTTTTCACTCATACTATCAATGAATTTCTCAAAAAGGAGCTGACAGCAGTGGGAAGAACGAAGCTGGGAAACGCCAATGCCAATCGTAATAATAATCGAAAAAAGGGCATGAGAAACAGCGAAGAACTGGTTGAATTTACAACTGGTGAAGATTTAAAACGGAACCGTCCAAATAGTAAATAGCGAATAACGCCTCCTAACAATTAGGAGGCGTTAATTATTATATTTGCTCTTCTTCCTTAAGCAATTCCAATGCTCTAAGTGCAGGTCCCTCAATCACATCGCCGGAATAGGCATAGCGGGAACCATGGCAAGGGCAGTCCCATGTTTTTTCCGCTACATTCCATTCACATTCACAGCCTAGGTGGGTACAGGTAGTGTCAACAATATAGAGTTTGCCGTCCTTATCCTTGTAAGCTCCTGCTCTTTTACCATTATACATAACAGCCGAGCCTTCCCCATTCTGCAAGTCCTCCGGATTCTTTGGCACAAATTCCAGCTTCCCTTTGATTAAATGCTTGGCAACATCTAGATTAGCGGTAATAACATTTTTTAGATCCGGGTCTGCCTGAAATCTAGATGGAGAATACAATTCTTTGTATGGATTTTCCCTATCCAAAACATAATCTGTGAGCAAGTGGGCAGCGAAAATGCCTGTTGTCATGCCCCATTTTTTATAGCCTGTTGCTACTAAAATATGCTCTCGCTCGGAGGTGGTTGGACCGATGTACGGGACTTTGTCAAGTGTCACTAAATCTTGAGCCGACCAGCGGTAAGTATATTCTTTGATGCCGAACACATCTTCTGCAAATGCCTCCAGTGCTTCATAATGCGCCATCGTATTGATGCCTTGGCCGGGTTTATGCTTTTCCCCGCCGATGATGATAAGCTTTTCATCTCCATCAAGCGGCGTATACCGTATGGAGCGAGGAGGGCTTTCGGCACTGATATACATACCGCCTGGATAGTCTTTATCTGTTTTTATTCCAATGGCGTAAGACCTGCTCGCATACATTCGTGCAAAATAAAGACCTACTTTATCAGAAAAAGGAAAATGTGATGCCATAATGACTTTTTTGCATGTAACGGTATTGCCAGTTTTGGTGATGACTTTTGTCTCTTCGTCATCATCATCAATTTCATCAGCCGTTGTGTTTTCATAAACAGCACAGCCATTTTTTACTGCTTCATCCAGAAGGCCCTTCAAAAATTTTAATGGATGATATTGGGCCTGGTTGCTCATTTTCAAGGCTGCTTTCGCAGGAATATTAAAAGGAATCGTATCCTTTAAAGCACCATCTATACCGAGCCTTTTATAAGCTTCCCATTCGGTTTGCAGCTTGTCCACATACTCTTCCGTCGTTGCATAAATATAGGCATCTTCTTTGCTAAAATCGCAGTCAATTTCTTTTTCCTTCATTGTTTTTTCTACAAATTCAATGGCACTTGAGGCGGAATCATAGTATTGTCGAGCCTTTTCTTCACCAAAATGATGGATTAGCTCATCATAAAGGATGTCATGCTGTGCCGTTAATTTCGCAGTTGTATGACCTGTGGTCCCATTTAAAACACTGCCGGCTTCCAAAAGCGCAACCTTTACCCCCTCTTTTGTGAGCAAATAGGCTGCTGTGATACCCGTTATCCCTGCTCCGACAATGGCAACATCGACCGTTATATCTTCGTTTAATTTTTTAAAAGTAGGTAATTCAATTTCACGCCAATACGTTTTTGGGAATTGTGGGATATTCTCTGAAGTCATATGTACTCCTCCATTTTACCAAAATGATCTCCTGTTTAATTTTTCCTAAAATGATAAAATTAATCTAAAAGTAAAAAAGAAAGAGTCTTGCTTGATTGGCAAGGCTCTTCTTTTGAAATATGGAGGCTTGTTGAATGACCAACCCTTGGACGCCGGAAATTGAATTATCCTCTCAAGAAGCGAGCAAACTTATTGGTACGCAATTTCCTCAGCTTAATCCTATCAAAATTTGCTTTTTAGGGCTAGGCTTTGATAATACTGTCTTTAAGGTGAATAACCAATACATTTTTAGGTTCCCTAGAAGAACAATTGCGGTGGATTTATTAAAAACAGAAAATAAGCTTTTGCCACACCTAACAAATACGCTTAATCTGTCTATTCCAGATCCCATTTTTTTCGGAAGCCCCAGCAGTACATATCCATGGCCGTTTACTGGTTATAGAGCTGTTAAAGGAGAAACGCCAGGTCAATTAACAGAAGAAAGAAGACTTTTATCTGTTGATCTAATAGCAGAGTTTTTACGAACGCTTCATCAGTTTCCAATCGACACGGCTAAAAACCTTCATGTACCAAATGATCAATTGAATCGATTAAGTATTCCAATCAGAAGAAAAAAATTAGAGGAAAATGTGAATATAGCTATCACGGATGGGTTGATAAAAAATCCAAAAGTTATAGGGAATTATCTTAAAAGGTTAAAAAATGTTGAGGTGAATCAAGAACTTGCCCTTGTCCATGGCGATCTTCATTTTAAGAATCTATTAGTCGACAACAAAGGATTGATTACAGGCATTATTGACTGGGGAGATGTGCATATTGGACATCCGGCTGTAGATTTATCGATTGTCTACAGTTTTTTTCCGCCTGCAGGCAGAAAACGATTTTACGAAATTTATGGCAGGGTAGACGAAATCACCATGTTCTTAGCCAGGTTTAAAGCCATCTTTACAAGTGTAATGCTGGTAAGGTTTGCCCATGACCAAAATAATCAAGAAGCTTTGGATGCTGCCGGACAAGCATTAAATTTGGCTTTAGCAGATTAAGGAGAATCATTTTCTGTTGGAATTGGATCAATTCGTTTTGCATCATCAGAATTAAGACCTTTGCTTAAAAAATGAATCCAGGTTCCTAGAGCAAATCCAAGGCACAGAAGAAATCCGATGGTTGTAATCCACAAAAGAGCCATTGTAAATCCCCCTTTAGTTTAGCTTAAGCGTCCAAGGAAGCTGAGCTTTCTAAAATATATGCACAAGGGGGATTAATTTTTCCAACCATTACAGTGTTTTCTTTATTCCTTTTTCTTCAATTCAGCATAATAATCGACTTTTTTAATATTAACGCCAACAAAGGTTTCGATAATGGACTGCCCGCCAGCAATCGAAAAAATCAATATAACCACATATGTAACCCTTGGGAATAATAAGTAAGCAGTACCGAAGAAGATAGCACTCCAAACGCCGGCACACCAGTAACACTTCAATAAATACCCAAACATGGACGTTGGGACTTCCTTTGTTTTGGTTCCATTTTCTGTTTCCACCTTCACTTTTTTCACAAAGGGCTTCCGGATGGATTCGGTAATTTTATCGAAAACAATTAAATGGGTGAATCGGTAGCTTGCTAAAATTAACATGATATAGGTCATCCACGAAATGTCCTTCAAATTTAGTCCTCCAAAACCTATTGAATTCAACCTCAATTTATTTTTTCAAGTCCTGTATATTTTGAGCCTGAAATCAAAAATATATATTCGGAGGAGGCTAAAAAATGAAAAAATCTTTTTGGTTTAGTTTAATGTTTCTACTTTCTCTTTTCTGCATTCCAAGCGTTTCATTTGCCCAGCAAGTTTATACGGTACAGCCGGGAGACTCGCTTTGGAAAATTGCCGTCAGGTATCAAGTGGGGCTCTCAGAAATTATTTCAGCAAACCCGCAATTTAATAATCCCGCTTTGATTTATCCTGGTCAAAAAGTAACCATTCCAGATTTAGGCGGGGTTAAATCGATTGAAAATCAAGTCATTTCGCTGACGAATCAGGAACGGGCGAAAAATGGGCTAAAAGCGTTAACGCCTGATTGGGAGCTTTCGAGGGTGGCACGCTATAAGGCCATGGATATGCGGGACAAAAATTATTTTAGTCATACCAGCCCAACCTATGGCAGTCCTTTTGACATGATGAAAAACTTTGGCATTCAATATAGCTCTGCAGCTGAGAATATTGCCGCAGGACAAACCACCCCAGCATCAGTCGTCCAAGCATGGATGAACAGCTCAGGTCACCGTGCCAATATTTTAAGCACGAGATCGACTTATATTGGTGTAGGTTATGCTGCTGGCGGTTCAAAACGTTATTATTGGGTTCAGATGTTCATATCAAAATAAAGCAAGAAGGGTCAGCTTCTATTAGAGGCTGACCCTTTCTACGTCTCAGGTCTGAGTTAAAAATCAAGCTCTAGCGCAATTATGGGAAATAAAGAAAAAAGGTAAGATGATATCAAGATAAAGAAAGGAGTGAAAAACAAAATGAAAAAATTTGGTTTACTATTAGCAGGTGGGATTGCAGCAGTCGTTTTACTGTCAACTATCGGTCCGATGGTGGGGCTGCTCGTTAGTTTAGTGCTCCTGTACTTCATTTTCAAACAGTTTTTAAAAGCTAAATCGACTGGAGCAAAAATCGGTTTAGGGATTATCGGTGCTATCGTCCTAGTGGCTTCTATCCATAACATACCTGCCATCATTGGAGTAGCGGCAGCATATGTGCTTTACCTTGTCTATAAAAAATGGAACGAGAACAAGCATACCAAAATCAAAGAAGAATCAGATCCATTCGTGAATTTTGAAAAACAATGGAATGAATTAAAAAATTATTAACATAAAGGCTGTGTTTAAGGACATTGTTGATTTTTAACACTGTTGATTGGAGCGGAAGGCACGAAGACTCCTGCGGGAGTACGGGGCAGGGGAGACCCCGCAGGCGCTAAAGCGCCGAGGAGGCTCCCCGGCACGCCCGCGGAAAGCGAAGTGCCTGGAGCGCAAATCAACAACCAAGTTTAACCGAGCCAACATAAAAGGAGAGAATGAAAATGACAAACCTGTTTACAAGAATTAAAGATACCATTACTGCTGATTTACATGAAGCGATTGACAAAAAGGAAAAGCAAAACCCAATTGCACTGCTTAATCAATACCTCCGTCAGTGTGAGCAGGAAACGGAAAAGGTTAGGAAGCTTTTGGAACGTCAATACACACTAAAGGATGAATTTACGAGGGAATACCAACAGGCCGTAGAATTAACCGAAAAAAGAAAGCATCAAGCGGAAATTGCCTCAAAAGCAGGCGAAACCGAACTTTATCAGTTTGTAACAGCAGAATTTCAACAATATTCCGACCGTACCCAACGATTAAGTGCTTCCCTAGAACAAGTAAAAGGTCAGCTTGAAGAATTAGAAAGAAAGTATCAAGAAATGAAGCACAAATTAAAGGATATGCATCTTCGCCGGATGGAATTAATGGGCCGAGAAAATGTTACACGTGCTAACCATCGGATCAATCAAGTGCTAGAATCTAATTCTTACTCTGATAAATCATACTCAAAATTTAAAGAAATTGAAAACTACCTAGATCGACTAGAGCATCAAGTAAATAGTTCTTTTTACCGCAGCACCATAGATGCCAGAATCGCTCAATTAGAAAAAGAAATGAAACTGGAAGAAAGCAAGTCCATTTAATAGAAGATTATGGTATTCTATATAGAAAAGCAGAAGCGCCCCTTAGGCGTTGGAGCTGGACAAAAAGGCGTAGGTTTTACGCCTTTTTAGACATTGTCAATTTTACAAAAAGGGAGGGTGGGCCGTTTGCTAAAAAATAAGAAAAATGAATATACAGGCTGGTTAATTGTCATTGGAGTAGTCGTTCTTCTGCTTGAAATATTGTTTTTCAATCCAGGGCTTATTTTCTCCCTTTTTGTTTCTGGCGGAATGATTTATTTGGGCCGTAAATGGGCAGGAAAAAAGAAAGGGAAAGTGCTGTTATACGGTGGAATTTTTTTCTTTGCTATTAGTATTTTATCAATGAAAACGTTCAAGTTTTTATTATTCGCTATTCTTCTGCACTATATTATTCAATTCTATCAATCGAAAAAGAATCCTAAGAAAATCCCGCTGGTCTTAACAGAACCAGACAAAGTCCCACACGAGGAAACGCTAATTAAGAGCAAGCCGCTCTTTGAAAATATTTTGTTGGGGCAGCAAAAAACTCCTGCGGCTGCATATGAATGGGATGACATCAACATACAGGCAGGGATTGGCGATACAAGCATTGATCTTAGCTATACCATGCTTCCAAAGGGTGAAACAGTTATTTTTATTCGTAACATTATCGGCAATATTCAAATACAAGTCCCATATGAATTGGAAGTAAGTGTTCATCATTCTTGTTTGACCGGTTCCACATCTGTTTTTGAACACCATGAATCGAAAGTTTTTAATCAAGTCTTTCACTTAAAAACACCGGGATATGAAACGGCAGAGCAAAAAGTGAAAATCTTTACTTCGTTATTGGTGGGGAATTTAGAGGTGAGCCGGATATGAGCGCAACCCAGCGGCAAATTGTATGGAGTGTCACATTTTCCTTTCTAACGGCAATTATTGTCTCAGCCATTTTTCTGAAAGTGTTCCCACTTTCGGACTGGTCCCTGGTATGGGAGCGGCATTTCATGGGGATTCCGTTCATTGTATTTATTCCTGCTTTTAGTATAGCGATAGGTATTCTATTAGGCGCCTACTCTGGAGTCTTTTGGAGAAGGCAGCTAGTGGATGTGGAGCAGGCATTGCACCTGCTTGAAGAAGGAAAACAACAAGAAGTAAAACCAAAACCTTCTTTAAGTGAAATCCAAAGTATCGCCAAGCGAATCGATAAAATAGGCAAACAAATGTCTGAGCAGGCAAAGCTCTCGCAGCGCCTTGCAACGGAAAAAGTAGAAGATCTCGAATCGAAAATACAAGAAATTATAGAACAAGAACGGAATCGGCTTGCCCGCGAACTTCATGATTCTGTCAGCCAGCAATTATTTGCGGCATCGATGATGATGTCAGCAATCAATGAAACAAAGGAACATACCGAAGAAACACGGGAAGCAAAACAATTGAAACTAGTTGAAGAAATGATTCATCAATCGCAGCTTGAAATGAGGGCACTCCTGCTCCATTTGCGGCCGGTTGCCTTAAAGAATAAGTCCCTGCAGGAAGGAATTGAGGAGCTGCTAATCGAATTATCACAAAAGGTAACAATGGATATTAACTGGAAGGTGGAAGCTTTTCCGTTAGATAAAGGGGTAGAAGATCATCTTTTCCGGATTCTGCAAGAGTCGATATCAAACACACTAAGGCATTCGAAAGCAAATAAGCTCGAAGTCCTTATGATAAAAAGAGATGATCTTGTTATTTTAAGAATTGTTGATGATGGCATAGGTTTTGAAGTGGACGAAATGAAAGCAGGCTCTTATGGAATGCAAAACATGCATGAGCGGGCGCTGGAAGTCGGCGGAACGTTAAAAGTGATTAGTGTTAAAAATCAAGGGACAAGACTGGAAGTGAAGGTTCCAGTGATGGTAAATGGAGATGGTGTAAATGATTAGAGTAGTATTTGTGGATGATCATGAAATGGTACGAATCGGGGTTTCTTCTTACCTTTCAGCCCAGTCGGACATTGAAGTTGTTGGTGAGGCTGATGATGGAAAAAAAGGGGTGGAATTAGCATTAGAACTCCGCCCGGATATTATATTAATGGACTTAGTCATGAAGGAAATGGATGGAATTGAGGCAACAAGGCAAATCGTTGAAAAATGGCCTGAGGCAAAGGTCATAATCGTGACCAGCTTTCTCGATGACGAAAAGGTCTATCCTGCCCTTGAGGCAGGGGCGACAAGCTATATGCTTAAGACCTCAAAAGCAAGTGAGATTGCCAATGCTGTCCGCGCTACATACCATGGCCAGTCGGTTCTAGAGCCAGAAGTAACCGGCAAAATGATGGTGAAAATGCGCCAGAAGACCCAGCACCTGCCACACGAAGACCTTACCAGCCGTGAATTAGAAATCCTGCTTCTTATGGCCCAAGGGAAGACCAATCAGGAAATAGCCGATGAATTGTTTATCGCACTCAAAACTGTTAAAACCCATGTCAGCAATATTTTAAGCAAGTTAGATGTCCAGGACCGCACCCAGGCGGTAATCTATGCTTTTAAACATTCCTTAATTAAATGATTTTCAGGCTTTCCGATTTAAAATTGGGAGGCCTTTTTTATTTAGGCTATGTTAATTTACAATTTGATTTTTCCAAGTTAAAAAACATTAATTCTTAGCGGGTCATAACGCCCAACAGAGCAGAAAAAATGATGAGGCGGTCGATAAGAGTGAATCATGAAGCCCTCCAATAATATTGAACATAGTTTTTATGAAAAATTAAAAAATAATTGAAAATTGTTCTCATTAACTATATTATATTAGTTAATGAAAACGATTATCATTATTATTTAGGCGGAGGGTTTTATAAACATGAAATTGTTAAAAGTAACTGGAATTGTAATTTTATCTAGTAGTCTATTATTTGGCTGTTCTAATACTGAGAAGGAATCATCAACACAAAAGGTTAAAGAAACAAAGAATACATCAGCAGAAGCTCTTAAAGGGGTAACAGATGATTACCGCCAATATGCTATTGGTGAAGTTGAAGAATTTGTTAAGGCAACAGAAGCTTTTACCACTGCAGTTAAAAGCGGTGATATCGAAAAAGCGAAAGAGCTTTATGGAACATCTAGGATGCATTATGAGCGTGCTGAACCAATTGCAGAGGTATTCGGGGATTTGGATCCTAAAATTGATGCCCGTGAAGGAGACGTCCCTGAAGCAGACTGGACGGGATACCACCGCATTGAAAAGGGGTTATGGGTAGATAAAACGACAAAGGGCTATGAACAATATGCCGAGCAATTAATGAAGGATGTCAATCTATTAAGAGCTAAAGTAGATACTGTTGAAGTAACTCCTGAATTGTTAATTACAGGTGCGGTTGATTTATTAAATGAGGTCTCAACATCTAAGGTTACCGGTGAGGAGGACCGTTATTCTCATACAGATTTATATGACTTTGCGGCAAATGTTGAGGGAGCGGAAAAAATTTATCAGCTATTAAATCCAGCTTTAAAGAAAAAGGATGCGGAGCTTTCAAAGGATATTCAATCGAAGTTTACTGATGTTTATAATCTATTAAACAAGCATAAAACAGATAGTGGATATAAATCCTATACAGATTTATCAGAGGCAGAAGTAAAAGAGCTTAGTCAGGCTATCGATGCTCTTGCTGAGCCGCTATCTCAAATTGGAATTGTAACGGAGGCGTCTTAATTGACTAACAATCCAAACAGCGTAGAGGCACAAAAGGCAAATAAGATTTCGAGACGTGATGTCCTGAAAACTGCTGGTGTTGGCGGGGTAGGAATACTTTTAGGGGCATCAGGATTTGGCGGCTTGATGTCCATAACGGAAAGCAAAGCAACCGGTAAAATTGAAAAGGAAATCGTCCAGTTCTATGGAAAACACCAAAGCGGTATTACAACAAAAGCACAAAACCATATATATTTTGTTTCTCTAGATGTGACAACTTCAAAAAAAGAAGATTTGATAAAACTATTCAAAGATTGGACAAAGGCCTCGGCACTAATGACTGAAGGGAAGACAGTTGGTGAACTTTCCAGCAATGAGTTTCTTCCACCTAAGGATACAGGGGAGGCGGCAGGCTTATCTCCATCGAATTTGACGATCACCTTTGGAGTCGGACCGAGTCTTTTTGTAAAAAACAATCAGGATCGTTTTGGGTTAAAGCAGAAGCAGCCAAAGGAATTAGTCGATCTTCCAAAATTCCCGCTCGATGCATTAGAAGAGGAGTGGACGGGTGGAGATCTTTGTATCCAGGCTTGTGCGGATGATTTACAGGTAGCCTTTCATGCTATCAGAAACTTGATCAGGATTGCCCGGGGAAAAGCCATATTACGCTGGGCTCAGACAGGCTTCCAGCGGAGCAAGCAGGCTGATTCAAAAAATGAAACACCTAGGAATTTGTTTGGCTTTAAAGACGGAACCGTAAACCCGGATGTGAATAGCGAAAAAGAAATGAACGAAATTGTATGGGTGCAGTCAGGAGATGGTCCCAATTGGCTGGTGAATGGCAGTTATCTCGTTGTCCGCCGTATTCAAATGTTTATTGAAGTGTGGGATCGCACTTTATTAAAAGAGCAGGAGAATACCTTTGGACGCCAACGCGAGAGCGGTGCGCCTATTGGTCAAAAAAATGAATTTGATAAACCCGATTTCAATCATAAAGATGAAAACGGACGAGATTATATTCCTGCTGATTCACACTTCCGACTCTCTCGAGGGGATGGCTCTCAAAAAATTCTTCGCAGGGGCTTTTCCTACTCTGATGGTATGGACGTAAAAACTGGGGCCCTGGATGCCGGCCTGCTTTTCGTTGGTTTTCAGCGGACGCCAAGCAAACAATTTATCCCTATTCAAACCCGTTTAGCGAATATGGATAAATTAAATGAATATATTTCACACCGCGGAAGCGCCATTTTCGCTTGCCTGCCCGGAACGAAACAGGGCGGTTTTATTGGAGAGACACTATTTAATTAGTGTTTTTCCTTTTATAGAGGGGAGAGTTATATGCAAAAATTGTTGAAGCCATTTCTATTCCTGACGATATTATTTGTGTTTTTGCAAGCGGTACAACCAATTTCTGCAGCAGAAAATCATGATGAGCTTTTTGTCCTGATAGGCGATAGTTTAATGAAGGCGAAAGATGGAGATAGGGCTAATGTTGCCAAAAACATGGAACAATTCGCAAGCGAATGGGTTTCCATAAAAAAGTCAGACAGCAAGCAGGCAAAAAAGGTGGATGAAAACCTTAGTAAGGTTCAAAGTTTACTAGCCAAAGAGAATGTGGATAAAGAGGCACTTTCAAGAAGCCTATCGGCTCTGTCAAGTTCAGTTGTTCTGTATGATCAGGAACAAAATCCAGAAGATAAGGCAAAAGGGAAAGAGCAAGTAAAACAGTTGCTTACGATAACCGCAAAATTAAAGGAATCGATTAAGGAGGGGAATCCATTAACCCTAAAGGCTGAATACCAGTCGCTCCTAAATCAATGGAATGCATCAGAAAAGATTGTTCATGATGAAAGTATTGCGACATACGGGAACATTGAAAAATACATGGCATTAATCCGGATCGCGATAACACAAAACCCAGCGGATCTGAAAAAAGCCGAAACGAATGTAGATAAATTAACAACCGTAGTGCAGGATTTTTTAGCGGGAAAGGTTTCTAAGCAGGAAAAAAGTGATTATTCTTTATCAGACCTTACGACTTTATTAAGTAAGGCTGAGAATGAAATTGCTGACAAGAATTATCAAACTGCTATCAGTCACTTAAATGAAATTCTTGATATCTGGCCAATGGTTGAAGGGGATGTGTCAACAAAGGACAACAAACTCTACAGCGATATTGAAACGCAAGTTCCTGCCGCTATCAGTATATTAAGCTCCAAAAAAGTAAATGGCTCAAAAGCAATGACGATTGTAGAGGACTTAAACTCACGACTTGCTCCATTAACGAGCAAAACTGATTATTCTTTATGGGATGCGGCTCTTATTTTATTACGTGAAGGGTTAGAAGGGCTGCTAATCGTGGCCACTCTAATTGCTTTCTTAAAGAAAATGGGCCAGCAGACTAAACAAAAATGGATTTGGGCTGGTGTTGCGGCAGGAGTGCTGGCAAGTGCAGTGCTTGCAGTCATTATCAATATTGTCTTTTCGAAGATCACTGCAGCCTCAAGCCGGGAGTACATCGAAGGTATAACGGGTGTTATAGCGGTTGTCATGATGCTGACGATAGGGGCATGGCTTCATAATAAATCCAGCATCGGGAATTGGAATAAGTATATAAATCAGCAGATGCAGCAAGCCATTGCAAGAGGAAGTCTTCTTTCTTTTGCGTTTATCAGCTTTTTATCTGTTTTTCGTGAAGGTGCGGAGACCATCATTTTTTACGCGGGGATAACCCCGTATATAAGCATGCAGCAGTTAATCTTGGGGATACTTCTAGCTGTAGGATTATTAGTGATTGTCGGATTTGCGATTATTCACTACAGTGTTAAAATTCCTATCCGCTTATTCTTTAAAGCTGCAACTCTATTAATATATTTCTTAGCATTTAAAATACTGGGCATTAGCCTTCATGCCTTACAAGTTTCAAATGTGCTTTCCACCAGTACCGTACAAAATCTTCCGTTCATAGATTGGATGGGATTATATCCAACCTGGGAAACCACTTTAACTCAAGCTTTGTTAGTAGCTGTCATCATTCTAATGACATGGATGGTTAAGAAGCGCGCGGTTACAACAAACATTTAAAAGGGCGAATGCCCTTTTTTTTGTTGCCTCCCAAAAATATTCTCCTAATAATCATGGAACTTGTCTCATAAGTTATAAGGTGATATTAAAATAAGGGAGAATAAAAATGTGGCTATTTACTACAAAAGTGTTTTCTTTTTAGCGGCTTCTGCATTTTTGGGAGAGGGAATTGAGTTCTTAGTAAATATGATTCTTGCAAGAGAGTTGGGAACACACGGTTTAGGGCTTTATATGTCCATTCTGCCAACGATCTTTTTGATTGTCCTGCTTTCGAGCTTCGAACTGCCGGTCTCGATTTCAAAATTCATTGCTGAACGGGAAGAACGCTATCACCGAAATATTCTTTATCATGCCATTACAATTACCATTGTCTTTACAAGTATTCTATTTTTATTGGCTACCGTGATTATCCCGTTCATCCCGATTTTTAAAACGTACCATCCGTATGTAAGATGGTTTGTCATGATTCTCATACCGGTTATTTCCTTTACTTCGGTAGCAAGAGGTTATTTTATGGGGAAGCAGCAGATGGGGAAAATTGCCGTTTCCAATTTTTTGAGGAAAGTCGTGCAGCTTGCCGGCCTATTTATCCTATTTCGATACCTTGCCTTTGACTCAGAAAGGGCTCTATTAATCGCTATTGGCACGTTAATTGGCAGTGAAATTGTTGTTTTCCTTTACCTCATTTACATGTTTATCATTCAATTTCAACAAATCAAGCGACAGCCTTTTTCCAATCTAAATCGAAAGGCCGTTCGGAAAAATCTAATGGCCGTTTCAATACCAACAACTGGGATGCGCTTGTTTTCTGCTTTTACCAACGCCATTCAACCCTTTGTCATAAAGGCAGCATTAGTGCACTCTGGAATGACGGAAAAACTTGCAACCGAGCAATTTGGGATGCTGATGGGTGTGGCGATGTCGATTGGCTTCTTCCCAGCTTTTATTGCTCATTCGCTATTAGTTGTTCTCATTCCTGCTGTATCGAAAGCCCATTCTCAGCGTGATTATCCAGCCTTACAAAAAATGCTCCAGCAGGTGATGAAACTTACCCTTTTGTACGGTGTTGCAGCAGTTACTATTTTCTATTTTTATGCTCCTGAATTAACGTCCCTTTTCTTTAAATCGGAAACACCTGCTATCTTCCTGCAATTACTGTGGCCGTTTTTCTTGTTCCATTTCTTTATTATGCCGATGCAGGCTTTTATGATCGGTTTAGACATGATTAAAGAAGCGTTTATTCATATTATTTGGTCAACCGTAATCTCTTTTGGACTTATACTTTGGCTTGGCTCTCAAGCGGAGTGGGGAATGAATGGCGTTATTATTGGAATGAATACGGGTTCCGTCTTATTAGCGATGATGCATTATTTAACCATTTGCAAGAAAATAGGATTTTCTATTTTTATGAAGGGGCTTGTTCAAAAAGGGCAGAAATTTAATGATGGGGTGTAGGGGTCATTACCATCCTTTCCGTCTAATAAAGTAGGTATTATTTTATTGAAGGGAAGGATGGAACGAAATGGGAAAAGGATTTGTGCAACTATTTGAAGAATTAATAATAGAACATGGGCCAGCCATTTTTAAATATATTTTGTCGTTAGTGAAACAGAAAGAACTTGCCGAGGACCTTTATCAAGAGGTGTTACTTTCTGCGTATTTGGCATATCCTGCAGTAAAGGAGCATTCAAAATATAAAAGCTGGTTGTTTACAATAGCAGTAAATAAATGCCGCGATTATTGGCGTAAAGAAAACAAGTCCAAATTATTCTGGAAGGAGGAGGTTTATTCCTACTCAGCCTCGTCTTATTGCTCTCCTATTCCAGAAGAGGAAGTCCTACATAAATTTTCCGCTAAACAAATGGCTGAAAAAGTAAACCTGCTGCCTGAAATTTATCGTAAACCTATTTATCTTTATTACTATCAAGATTTAACTCTAGATGAAATTGCACGAAAAAGTAATCTTCCGATGTCTACGGTAAAAACTAGGATGAAACGAGCGAAGGAACGACTGCGTCCCAAAGTACAATCTCTCGCTTGATGCTCCTTATTAAACTTTTCACTTAGAGGAGAATGTTCACGATGACTGGTAATGGTACATTAAAAATCCCTGCTCATTTAAAGCCGTTTATTTCCAAACAATACTACCATCTCTATACTCCCATCGAACATGCAGTCTGGCGATTTGTAATGAAGCAAAATCACTATTTTTTGAAACAAATTGCGCATCCAGCCTATGTAAATGGCATGCGAGATTCTGGAATCAAAACCGAATCGATTCCAAAGGTAGAGGATATGAATACGAGCTTGGCAAAAGTGGGCTGGGGGGCCGTTACGATTGACGGCTTGATTCCAGGTTCGGCCTTTTATGGTTTTTTAGCAAACGGGATTTTACCGATTGCAACAGAAATAAGGAACATCCAAAACATTGCGTATACGCCGGCACCAGATATGCTTCATGAAGCAGCTGGCCATGCTCCGATTTTATTGGATGAATCTTACAGGGAATTCGTTAAGAAAATTGGCGAAATGGGCGCGAAAGCCCTGTCTAGTAAAGAAAAGCTAGAGGTATTTATGGCGGTTCGCCATTTAACAATTGTCGCTGAGGACCCAAAATCAACTCCGGAGCAGGTCAAAGCTGCGGAACAAGAAGTGGCTGAAGCTAGAAAGAAGGTAAAAGGATTATCGGAATCTGACCAAGTATCACGCCTTTTTTGGTGGACCGTTGAATATGGATTAATTGGCGAATTAGATAATCCAATAATTTATGGTGCTGGCTTGCTGTCTTCAGTAGGAGAAAGTCAAAGCTGTTTAAAGGAAGATGTAAGAAAAATTCCTTTTTCAGTCGAGGAATGTACGAAGACTCCTTATGATGTAACAAAGCCGCAGCCGCAATTATTTGTTTGTAAAAGCTTTGATGATTTAGTAGCAGAGATTGATGAATTTGCTAATACGATGGCATTTCGGAAAGGCGGAACAGAAAGTCTCGAAAAGGCACTAACTACTGAAAATACAGCTACTATGGTTTTCTCTTCTGGATTGCAGGTAACTGGCACAGTTGCGGATATTTTGAAGGATGATACAGGAGAAGCTGTTTATTTCCGTACTGCAGGACCTACTGCTTTATCCTATGATAACCACCAATTAGCAGGCCATGGAACCGAAAAACACCGAAAAGGCTTTGGAACGCCAATCGGTAAATTAAAGGGTGATATTGTTCTTGAAGACTGCTCGTTGGATCAATTAAATGCATTAGGGATCATAGAAGAAAAGGAAGCAGTTTTAAATTTTCGAAGCGGGGTTAAGGTAGAAGGCACCGTTAAGAGTATTTTGTGCTCAGAGGAAAAACCTATCATTATGTCCTTCAAGGATTGTACAGTGACCTATAAGGACAAAGTTCTTTTTGAAAAAGCTTGGGGTACCTTCGATATGGCAGTCGGATCAAAAATCACCTCTGTCTATGCCGGTGCTGCCGATCCTAACAATTATTTTGATATTGAACCAAAAGAGGAAATCGAGGAAGAAATGGATCAGCCAAGCTGGAGTGAGCTTGAGGGCTTATATGAAAAGGTCCGGAATTTACGCGAGGCAGCCGTTTGGAATGAACAGAGTTTCGCCAGTTTAAATGAAGTTTTAGACAAATTGGATCAAGATTATCCGTACGAATGGCTGTTGCGCTTGGAGATATTAGAACTCTATAAAATTCATAATGGCAGTCATTCCAATGTTGATAGAATTTTAAAAGTTTTAAATAAAGCTGATTGGGAGTCATCTGTGAAACAAATGATTGGTCGTGGTCTGACTTTGTTTAACGGTAATTAAAATCAAAAGGAGCTAGGGGGTATGACCCTCTGCTCCTAATTTTTTAGTCTTTACTATTTAAAATTCCAAAGATACGGAGAATGCTGATAAATAGATTAATGAAGTCCAAATATAAGTTTAATGCCATCAAAGGCACTTCCTCTGCTCTAACTCCATAATGCTTCATACGGCTGATATCAAAGAGAACGTAACCGCTGAATACCAATACTCCGATAAAGGAGTAAGCAAGCATTCCGGTTGAGCTTAATGGAACGAAAAAATTAAAAATTGCAATCGCCATCATGGCAAGAAGGGCAGCAAGTAAAAATCCGCCTAAGAAAGAAAAGTTCTGCTTTGACTTTGCAGCATAAACGGCAACTCCCGAAAAAACAACCGTTGTAGTGGCAAATGCCATTATTACAATTTCTCCGCCTGATGCAGCAATGTAATGAGCTACAATTGGATACAAGGTTATCCCTGAGATAAATGTGAAAATGTAAAGAAAAGAATACGAAATGGCTTTTTTGCGTCTAAAGAAGAAGGCTGACATAAGCATAACAAATTCTAAAATCATTAACGGAATCATTAACATCGGTGGTACAAATACTCCTGCCATTGTGCCAAGAAAGGCGATTGCAAGAGAAAAGGCAAACGTCCGTAAAACAGATGGCATAAATTCAGTTGATGTTTGTGGATACAATTTATTTCACCTCAAAATATTGTATTACTAAGTTATACGTAAAAGTGGTCAAGATGTTTCATTTTTTCTAAAAAAATCTTTGTCTTCTTTTAAAAGGTCGCGAATCTCAGCTAAAAGTTGTTCTTCACGGCTGATTTTTTCTTCAACCACCACAGGCTCTTCTTTCTTCTTAAAGCGGCTCAGGAACTTTATAAAGAGGAAAATCGAAATGGCGATAATGAAGAAATCAAGGACTGATTGAAGAAATACGCCATATTTTATCGGTCCATAGGCTAGATCCTTAATATCCTCTACGTTTACCGCACCGCTAATTACTACAATTATTGGCATAATAATATCTGCCACAAGGGATGAGACGATTTTACCGAAGGCTCCGCCGATAATAACCCCGACAGCTAAATCAATAACATTGCCTTTCATAGCAAATTGTTTAAATTCTTTCCACATGAAACAATACCTCCGAGAATAGTTTCTTAATTGTATATTGTAACCATATGACTCTTAATATTTCAAACTCAAAGCATTTCCAGTAAAATGTTGATTGACAGTTACTTGAATATTAACTATAGTTACTATGTTAAATTAAATTTATCTGCGCCCGTTTATGGGAGAGGTTCATAGCTTATACCCTCTATAAAAAACTATGGAATGGACAAATTGACCATATCCTTAGGATATGGTTTTTTATTTCTTAGTTTTATGAGCTCCTATAATGCGCGGTTAACATAAGGAGGACTAAAAATGGCAGGAAGAACAGATGCCGAATTAGAAGGTGTAACTCTACTTGGTAACCAAGGTACAAAATACTTGTTTGAATATACTCCAGAGGTATTGGAGGCGTTTGATAATAAACATCCAAACCGTGATTACTTTGTAAAATTCAATTTCCCTGAATTCACAAGTCTTTGTCCAAAAACAGGGCAGCCTGACTTTGCGACAATTTATATCAGCTACATTCCAGATCAAAAGATGGTCGAAAGTAAATCTCTTAAGCTATATCTTTTCAGCTTCCGAAACCATGGAGACTTCCATGAAGACTGCATGAACATTATCATGAATGATTTAATCAAGCTGATGGACCCAAGATACATCGAGGTTTGGGGCAAATTCACTCCAAGAGGCGGTATCTCCATTGATCCTTACTGCAACTACGGCAGACCAGGGACAAAATATGAGCAAATGGCCGATCACCGCATGATGAACCACGATCTTTATCCTGAAAAAATTGATAACCGCTAATATGAAAGAGCAGCAATCCATCATGGAGCTGCTCTTTTTTACGAAATCAAGTTCATTTTGAATGCTTTAACCGCGGCATCGGTTCTGTTTTTAGCCGCTAATTTTTGAATAATGACAGACACATAGTCACGAACCGTATAGCTGCTTAAATGAAGCTCACTTGCTGCTTCGTTAATCGACGCACCTTCTGAAATTAACTTTAATACTTCTTTTTCACGCTGGGTCAATAAGCAATTAGAGCCCCCAAATTGTTGAATGGCCTCATCCCATATTGAATACATTAATTCCCCTGCGTACCTGCCAAATTTAATCAGTGTCGCCAAGGTTTGTGAAGATACTGCAAATTCGGAGTCCTCGCCCTGGTCCAATAAGGCAATTCCAAGCAATCTGCTTTTAGAGGGTGCATATATTGGCAAGATAACTAATGAACGAAGCTTATACTCCTGTACATATTTTTTCGGTAAAATCTCAGCTGCATCCGCAAAGTAAAGTGGCTGGGATTGAATCAAAGGAAGTAAATATTTCTGAATTAGGGAAAGCTTGAAAACCTCTTCTTTAATTTGCTGTACAGATGGGATGCTGACATTATAACCAGAAACACCAATTCCGGTATCTTCGTAGTGATTATATAAAAATAAGGCACAGCGGCTGAAGGGCATATAATCCACTAATCCCTTTGTTATGGCTTTAACTGCATCATCGGCATTTCGAGAGCATAATAAGTGCTGCAAAAACAGGAGGGAAGCATCCTTCCAAATTATTTTTCTTTCAAGATGATAAAGCTTTAATTGGCGAAGATACATATCCCGAATAAACTGGATTTGTTGTTCACCAATCGCTAAATCGTGTTCCTGCAGACAAACGAGCAAAATTTCATTCAAACAGGGAATTTTGAGGATTCTCTCCTCATCTGTACCTACTCCAATCAGTCTGGAGATTGCCAGTGACAAATGGTCAATTTCTCCTGATTTTAAACCTGAACACATATTAAGCAAATGGCTGCCCACTTCATGCTCAGGAGAACAAACAACACTATCAATTTGAAAATCGTCCTGTTCTTTTTTTACAACAGCCACCCATTTCATCGAGAGAATGTTCGTTGCCATAATCATTTTAACCCATTTATCGGTCAGGTTCTCACTGTCCTGGGTTAAAAGCGCTTGGTCAAGGGTTCTTGCAAAAAAAGCTTGGATTGCCTGATGGTCAAAAAAGGTTGCAGATGCATTGGCAGCTGCCAGCTTATGAAAAATATTTTCTATTGTTGTAACCAGAAAGATTGTTTCATTTTCGTCAAACTTGCCAGAAAAGCGTTTTTGCCATTCTGTCAGCAAAGAAAGAATAAAAGAGTCTATACGGGGCGTCTGTTCACTTAAAACTTTTTGGATAGCTATTTCAATCATGATATCAAATTCATCTACTAAACTTTCGTTTCGGTATTTTAAGGTGGGCAGGAGCTCTTTCCATTCTTTCATAAATGGCTCACGATGCTCCATAAGGATTTCGAGACCTTTCAGTAAAAGCTGTTCCACTTTATGCTCCATGTGCTTCCGCCTCCATAACCTCTCTATGAATAAAATATTCGATGAAAAAAATTCCAATATGTCCGTAGTGGAAACTCATACCCGACATTTGACGGGGTCTTAATAATTTTACGATATTTTTCGTGATTGTAGTAGTAAACCAAGGGTAGTAAGGTATAGAAAAGATAGATTGTTTAAAAGATTCAAAAAATAGGAGGGGTTTAAATGGAAAGCCCAGTTCAACTCGTGGAGGGTACGACAAGCAAAAAAGTTTTTTGGTCGGCATTAGGTGCTGGAATCTTAACGTTAGCACTATTATTAGTTTCATTTGGTGTATCAGGGGTAGCCTATGCTGTTCCGATAGCGGGTGTCGGGGATTTTTATGTTGAGTTTGACAAATTAGTTGGAACCGGTTACACCTTCTATCCCAAAATGGGGGAAACAAGCAGTTCTGATTCGGCCCCACAAGGTACCAATTTAATCGAAAATCTAACCATCGACAATTTGCAATTGTATAAGGATTTTAATGTAGGCGGAGAGTGGATCCGTGTGAAAATTGCTGCTTCTAAACCAGTTCAGATCAGCGGATTGCAGCATGACGCCGGTCTTATTCAGGCAGATGCCAAATTCCAGAATTTAGTCCTTCAGGAAAAGCACAGCGATGACTGGCAAAAACAATTCAAGCAAACTTCTTCCTCAATTGTTTTAGAACATGCCAAATTAAAAACGCATTATCTCTTCCAGAAGACCATTAATATGAATGGAATGAAACTTACCGTAGAAAAAATTAACAAATAGGGGGTGCGTACAGATGGGTTTTAATAAATGGCGAAAACAACGGCCGTTGTGGGGGGCATTACTGACTATTGTAAGTGGTTTAATGATTTTATGGGTTCCTTTAAATCTTTATCTAAGTACCTTCCTGCCAGGGTCGATTGCAATAATTGGATTATTATTTGGCGGATTAATAACCTTAATTGGCATTGTAGCTTTATTTTTTCCTAATGCTTCAAAAATTCTTGGAATTTTCACCATATTTTTATCCATTCTTTCTGTTATAGGTGCCTTAGGGGGGTTCCTATTTGGCACTATTTTTGGAATTATAGGCGGCGCACTGTTGATGGCATGGCAACTTGGTCCAGCGAAGGTAAAAGTCTCACGTTCTGGCAGCGTTGAAGAGACGGTACACAATTTTTAAAGGAGAGCTTAATATGTGGTGGAAAAGCAAGTTTATCTTGTTAAGTTGCAGTCTAACGCTCATGTTTTTGTCAATATGCTCTCTCGGTAAAAGTGTAGATGCCGAAAAATTGGATACTGATGGTTTTATTATTGAAGCAGATCGAGTGGTTGGCTCAGGAATGACAGCATCGATTGTAAAACAAGAAACCACAGAAAATGATAAGGAGCCAATGCTTCGCTTTCAATATCAGTCGGCAACGATTTATGGTATGAGATTAACGAAACTTGTTGAATCATCAAATGGTCCAGTCAGTATCACCTTAAAAGCCAGTGGACCAGTTACGGTAAAAGGGATGACTATTGATACTACAGCCATTTCCTTTAAAGGCGCATGTATTAATGCATCTGAAACAGTTCCTGAGTTAGGGATGGAGGATGTGGTTATGGTCGCACATTATATGAAATCGGAAGATAGTTTAATAGAAAAGTTAGTCCTTAATACTATTTCCGGAAATGCTGGTGCTGAAAAGCCGGGGAAATTGCAAATCCTCCAGGATTTAAGTTTGCTCCCATTGAATCAATTGGATAATGAAATTGCAAAAATTTCGGCTGGGCATCTGCCTCTTACTTGTGCAGATGGTTCAAAAGCGGACGTGCCGTCTGGCGGCATTGGAGAAATTACCGATCCGATTCACGATGTCATTGATGTCGTGACCAATCCGCTTGATCCGGTAACAAAGCCACTAGAACCAATTTTGAAACCGCTTGATCCCATAACCAAACCGCTTGAGCCCGTCTTAAAACCGGTTGAGCCTGTCCTGAAACCTTTAGAACCTGTTGTAAAACGGCTTGAACCAGTGTTGAAGCCGCTCGAGCCTGTAACAAAACCACTTGAGCCGGTAGTTAGCGGTACAACGAAAAAAGTGGAACAGGTGGTAAAATCTGTTTGTGAGCAAATGGAGGATGCAAAAGGAGTGATTAATAAAGAGCTTGCATTGGCTTTAATTGATGATGCGATTGCAAAGAAATTGCCGTTGAATAAAGTTTGCCAAAGTAACATATCCCTGACCGAAGCGCTTCAAAGCTGGGAAGAGAGCCTGTTTAAATCACTCGGACTTTTTGATTTATTAGGAAATGTCATCGTGCAGGATCCAATGCAGCAGCTTAATAAAATACGCGATAAAATTTCAAAAGCAAAAGATGGAGCCATCATTTTTACTCCATAAAAAAGAAGATGTCAGGCACCATGTAAGATATTCACATAGTGCCTGACACCTTGTTCGCTTATCTTATTAAAAAGCCCAATTTCCGCCTCTAAATACTGGTTCAGTTTTACCATCGGCGGTAATGCCATCGATATCCATTTGATCGGATCCGATCATGAAATCAACGTGGGTGATACTTTCGTTCAGTCCATTTTCAGCCAATTGCTCAGAGGACATTTGCTTTCCGCCTTCAATACAGAAGGCATAGGCACTTCCAATGGCTAAATGGTTCGATGCATTTTCATCAAACAACGTGTTAAAGAATAGAACATTAGATTGTGAAATTGGCGAATTGTACGGTACAAGAGCCACTTCTCCAAGGTAATGGGAGCCTTCGTCTGTATCGACTAGGCGTTTTAAAATTTCTTCGCCTTCTTCCGCCTTCACACCAACAATTTTTCCATTTTCAAAGGTAATCGAAAAACGGTCGATGATATTTCCGCCGTAGCTTAGCGGCTTAGTACTGGCAACGGTACCATTGACACCGGTTTTAAATGGAACGGTGAATACTTCCTCGGTCGGCATATTGGCCATAAATTCAAAGCCTTTTTCATTCACACTGCCGGCTCCAACCCAAATATGTTTATCCGGAAGCTCAATCGTTAAGTCAGTCCCAGGAGCTTTATAGTGAAGCTTTGCATAGCGTTTTTCATTTAAATAATGTACTTTTTCGTGCAGGGTTTCATCATGCTTCTTCCAAGCTTCGACCGGATTTTCAGCATCCACTCTCACAGACTTAAAAATTGCTTCCCAAAGCTTATCAACTTGCTGTTCGCTTGGAACATCTGGAAAAACTTTAGCAGCCCATGCTGATGAGGCAGCTGCAATAACTGTCCAGCTGATTTTATCCGATTGTGCTGCTTTTCGATAGTTGGCTAATGCTTTCCCAGCAGCTTTATTAAAGTTGGCAATCCTTTCAGGATTCACACCTTTAAGTAAATCAGGGCTAGAAGAAATAATGGACATAAAGGCAGCGCCCTTTTCTACAAATTCCTCCTGCTCTTTCGCACGCAATGCTGGATACTCAAGAAAGGCTTCATCTGGAGCCAAATCGTATTTTGTCCTTGTGACCGTATCATCGTTCCAATTCACCACGACATTGTCGGCACCCGTTTCATAAGCCTTTTTGACTACTAGACGGACAAATTCTGCTGCATCGATCGCTGCTCCAATGACCAGAGTCTGCCCCTTCTGAATATTTACCCCGACCTTAACGGCAAGTTCAGCATATTTTTCAAGATTTCTTTGAAAATCACTCATATGTATGTCTCCTTTTCAGAATCTTCCTATATATTGTAGCTTTTTTAATTGGAAAAAGAAACCGTTGGCATGAAACCATAAAAAAACAGTAAAGACTGTTTTCTTTACTGCAGTTTGCTGCCATATACTTTTATATTAAAATAAACACCTGCTGAAAATAGAACGATAAATGTAATGATACCTGATAATGAAGTTGGAGCCATGAATTGCGATAATTCCATTGATTCCACCGTCCTTAAAATAATAAAAAGTTTACACTCTAATTATAATGTTAAAAGGGGTGAATGTGAATAAATTAGTACAATTTTTTGGACAATTTTTGAATTTCAACAAAAACGGGACCCTTTAGGCCCCGGCTTTAATAGATTGCTTTTCAAAAATATAGAACATCAGCCAATATAAGAAGCTGCTTAGGAGTGCTAAGATAACCAAGACCAAAAACGTCCAGTCATACCCAATCCAAACCGTCAAGGGGATCGAAAGGGGGGCGATTGTCCGGCTGATGGTAAACCGCAGACTTGCAGCGGCAAAATATTGACCTCTCATATGTTCGGGGGCCAGTTTAGAAACAAAGCTTTGCTGGAGCCCTGCGCCCATAAGTTCAGCAAACGTAAATACGGCCATTGCTAAAATAAGTCCCCAAATCATATGGGTTTGACTAAAGATCACAATGGATACCGCATAAACAATAGATGAAAGCACAAATACGTTTCGTTCATAATATTTACTCATCCATTTTGTTACAACCACCGTCAATAATGCGACAAGGAAGCCATTCTCCGCAAGGACAATTCCAAAGGCCTGCTCTGCTCTTACAGAAAAAGACCAATCTCCAAAGGAAAACAGATTTTGATTTTTAACGACATCCTTAATATAGACAGGAATCAATAAGTCCAACTGCATAAACGTTTGACCAGCTAAAACACCAGCCAAAATAAATAAAAGGAATGTTTTATCCTTAATAAGGAGCGAATAATCCCTAAACTGGTTGATTAAAAAATAATACCATTTTCTATCAATCGAAGCGTCTGCCATTTTTTGAAGGGGAGCCGTTTCACGGGTCCATTTTAATAAAATAAAACCAAGCAGAATGCACACCATGCCTGCTACAAGCAATAATTGAAAACGATAGTGAACATAAAATATAGATCCTAAAATAGGACCAATAACAACGGCAATATTGATAGATGTGTAGAATATCGCAAAGACGCTGCTTCTGTCTTTTTCTTCGACTACATCCGCAATCATCGCTTGACTTGCCGGCCAATAAAAGGAACCGAAAACACCGGCAACCGCAAACGATAAAAAGCCTACCCAAGGAGAATGAAACCATGGTGAGCTTGCAAAAGCAAATGCCAAAAAAGAAAGTCCCTGTCCAATGGCGGACAACACCATCATCCGTTTTCGACCAAAGCGGTCGGCACAGTATCCGCCCATCAGATTGGCTATCACGGAAAAAACCTGTGAAAACACTAATAATAACCCTGCTTTATTTTTACCAAATTCATCTGCAAAATAAATCGTTAAAAAGGGAAAAAACATCCAAAAGGTAATGTTCATCATGGCTTCACTAAACAAGCGAACCTTTAGATTTGGATCCCAATCCTTTATCTTCATACTGTATCCTCGTTTCACTTTTGATGCCATTTCATCATACTAGAATATGGCCCTTTAATGGAACAGTTTTATTATTATTTTTGTACGTATGCTATATTTAACTTATGGAAACTTGAAAGGATGTTTTAAATATGGCAAAAAGTGTTGTAATTGCTGAAAAACCTTCTGTCGCACGTGATATTGCACGTGTGCTTAATTGTAATAAAAAAGGAAATGGGTATCTTGAAGGTAATAAATATATCGTTACTTGGGCACTTGGGCACCTAGTTACACTTGCTGATCCAGAAAGTTACGATGTGAAATATAAAACATGGAATTTAGAAGATCTGCCAATGCTGCCTGATCGTTTGAAATTGACAGTAATTAAGCAGACTGGAAAACAGTTTAATGACGTTAAGAGTCAACTGTTTAGAAAGGACGTCAGCGAAATAATCGTGGCTACAGACGCAGGCAGAGAGGGAGAATTAGTTGCACGTTGGATTATTGATAAAGTAAAAGTCAATAAACCTATTAAACGTCTTTGGATTTCATCTGTTACCGATAAAGCAATAAAAGATGGCTTTGCCAATTTGAAGCCTGGCAAGTCTTATGACAATTTATATGCTTCAGCTGTCGCCCGCTCAGAAGCTGATTGGTATATTGGGCTAAATGCAACCCGAGCATTAACAACCAGGTTCAATGCCCAATTAAACTGCGGTCGTGTTCAAACACCAACTGTTGCAATGATTGCAGCACGCGAGGATGAAATAAAAAATTTCAAAGCACAAACTTATTACGGCATTGAAGCCCAAACATCGAACAATTTAAAGCTGACTTGGCAAGATGCAAAAGGGAATAGTCGCAGCTTTGATAAGGAAAAAACCGATACGATTGTAAAAAAACTAGGAAAACAAAATGCCTATGTAACTGAAATTGAGAAAAAACCGAAAAAGTCATACTCCCCAGCACTTTATGATTTAACAGAACTGCAACAGGATGCGAATAAAATCTTTGGTTACTCTGCAAAGGAAACATTAAACATTATGCAAAAGCTGTACGAGCAGCATAAAGTTTTAACCTATCCGCGTACGGATTCGCGATACATCTCTTCAGATATTGTCGGAACACTTCCAGAACGATTGAGGGCATGTGGGGGAGGAGAATATCGTCCTTTAACTAATAAGATTTTAAGCAAGCCGATAAAAGCTTCTAAAGCATTTGTTGATGATAGCAAAGTATCAGACCACCATGCCATTATTCCAACAGAAAGCTATGTAAACTTTGCAGCTTTTACAGATAAAGAACGGAAAATTTATGACTTAGTTGTAAAACGATTCTTAGCAGTATTATTCCCGGCATTCGAGTACGAGCAATTAACGCTTCGTGCGAAAATCGGTGATGAGAACTTCGTTGCAAGGGGAAAAACAATTCTATCAATTGGTTGGAAAGAAGTATACGGAAATCGCTTTGAAGATGATGAAGCAGCAGATGACCTAAAGGAACAGATTTTACCTCGTATCGAAAAAGGCGACACATTATACGTGAAGCTAATCGCTCAAACATCTGGCCAAACCAATCCACCTGCACGATTTAATGAGGCAACCTTACTGTCGGCAATGGAAAACCCTACGAAGTATATGGAAACAAAAAATAAACAACTGGCAGAAACGTTAAAATCAACTGGTGGATTAGGTACTGTTGCTACACGTGCTGATATAATTGACAAGCTATTCAATTCATTCTTACTCGAAAAGCGCGGAAAAGACATTCACCTTACTTCTAAAGGCCGTCAATTGTTAGATTTAGTGCCTGAAGAGCTAAAGTCTCCTACTTTAACTGCTGAGTGGGAACAAAAGCTTGATCAGATTGCTCATGGAAAGTTGAAAAAAGAAGTCTTTATTAGTGAAATGAAGAACTACACAAGAGAAATCGTAGCTGAAATTAAAGCAAGTAATAAAAAATACAAGCATGACAATATTTCAACTAAAAATTGTCCAGACTGTGGAAAACCAATGCTTGAAGTAAATGGAAAAAAAGGTAAAATGCTCGTGTGCCAAGATCGGGAATGTGGTCATCGTAAAAATGTATCCCGAGTCACCAATGCACGCTGCCCACAATGCCATAAAAAACTGGAGCTTCGCGGCGAAGGCGAGGGCCAAATCTTCGTATGTAAATGTGGACATCGTGAAAAACTATCTGCTTTCGAAGCACGCCGCAAAAAAGAATCTAGCGGGAAAGTGGATAAGCGCACTGTACAAAAGTATCTGAAAAATCAAGAGAAAGACGAAGAACCATTGAATAATGCGCTGGCAGAAGCATTAAAAGGGTTAAAATTTGATTAACTAACTAATAAAGGGGCCATTCACAAAGATAGAATATCTTTATGAATGGCCCCTTTATCAATTTCTATTACCTTTCATTTGTTATTGTGCTAAAGTATTATCGTGTTAAAATTCAGAAAATTTAATTGACAGTAAGGGTTTTCTTCGCATACAATAATTATCGACTCGATAGTTTTATAATTTTTTTGAATGGGATGATAACAATGAGGCATCGCAATAAATTCATACAATATTCCGTTATGTTCATAAAAGAGGCTGGACTCAAAATCTAATCAGATACGAGTTCAGCCTCTTTCTTTATTATACTAAAGTATTAGAGGAGATGGAGAAATGATTACACTTACTGGGAATAGTTTAACGTTGGAGCAAATGAAGGATGTTTTATTTCGCAAGCAAAAGGTCCGTGCTTCTGAACAAAGCATGGAGGCTGCTGCAAAAAGCAGGGAAGCAGTAGAAAGAATCGTATCAGAATCTAAGGTTGTTTATGGAATTACTACCGGTTTTGGTAAATTTAGTGATGTTTTAATTGATAAGGACCATGTACAGGACCTTCAACTTAACTTAATTCGTTCACATGCCTGCGGCGTAGGCGAGCCTTTCCCTGAAGTTGTTGCAAAGGCAATGGTTCTTCTTCGGGCAAATGCACTTTTAAAGGGCTTCTCAGGAATCAGACCGCTTGTTATTGAAAAGCTTATCGAATTAGTAAATAAGGACATTATCCCTGTCATTCCGCAACAAGGATCGCTTGGAGCAAGTGGTGATCTAGCTCCATTATCACATCTTGCCTTAGTGCTAATCGGTGAAGGAGAAGTTTTTTATAAAGGAAATCGCATGGACTCCCTTTCAGCACTACAGCAGGAAGAAATCCTTCCTGTTACATTAGAAGCGAAAGAAGGTCTCGCTTTGATTAATGGTACTCAAGCAATGACTGCAATGGGGGTAGTAGGATATCTTGAGGCTGAGCAGCTTGCTCATGAGAGTGAGCTTATTGCTTCCATGACAATCGAAGGATTAAATGGAATAATTGATGCCTTTGCTGAAGAAATTCATGTGGCAAGGGGCTATCAACAGCAGATTGATACAGCAGCGAGAATCCGCCAATATTTAAGTGACAGCTTATTAACGACCATGCAGGGAGAGCTTAGAGTTCAGGATGCTTATTCTCTTCGTTGTATTCCACAAGTTCATGGTGCATCTTGGCAGGCTCTTGATTATGTAAAAGAAAAACTAGAAATTGAAATGAATGCGGCAACTGACAATCCGTTAATTTTTGATGATGGTGAAAAAGTAATCTCTGGCGGTAACTTCCACGGTCAGCCGATTGCATTTGCAATGGACTTTATGAAAATTGCTGTTGCCGAATTAGCTAACATTTCTGAAAGAAGGATTGAACGTTTAATCAATCCGCAATTAAATGATTTGCCGCCATTCTTAAGCCCTGAACCAGGCTTACAGTCAGGGGCAATGATTATGCAATATGTAGCCGCTTCATTGGTTTCAGAAAATAAAACTCTTGCCCATCCTGCCAGCGTAGATTCGATTCCTTCATCAGCGAATCAAGAGGACCATGTCAGCATGGGAACGATTGCATCCAGACATGCTTATCAAATCATTCAAAACACTAGAAAGGTTCTTGCAATTGAGTTGATTTGTGCCATGCAGGCTGTAGAATTCCGTGGAGTCGAAAAAATGGCGACACATACAAAGATGCTCTTTGAAAAAGGCCGGGAACAGGTTCCTGCCATTACTCAGGACCGAGTATTTTCTAAAGATATCGAAAAGGCATCTGAGTGGCTTAAAAATATTGAATTTTCCCAGATGGTTAGAAGCTTAAAACAAACATTCTAAAGGAAAAAAGGCGTGAGTTGCTCACGCCTTTTTATTCTGTCTGTTCCGGCAGCACACGGGCGGTATCACCGCGTCCTCCGTCTTCCTCGATTCTATTCTTAAATGCTTCCTGGGTTACAATGAATTCTTCGTCGCCAATGGCTTCCTTTCCATGCTTTTCCGCAAGGCTATTCTGAGGAAACTCACCTGGATGGTGTTTCCTTTTGTGGTTAAAATGTTCTCCACGAGCCAAACTCAACACTCCTTTCGTATACGCATGTAGCATGCCCCAACTGAATAGAAATAATTACTTGTCCTTAAAGACGTTAACTTAAAAATTTAACTTAGAAATTGATATAATTAACTTACATATATGGTAAAAAGGAGGCTTTAACATGGACATGTTTCAAATTGTCTCGGAAGACCGTATTAAAAAGGCATATAAAGATGGAGAGTTCGAAAATCTTCCAGGATTGGGTAAACCAATGCAGCTAGAGGATTTGTCGGGAATTCCCGAGGAGCTGCGGATGGCTTATAAATTGCTGAAAAATGCAGGATATACCCAGGAGGAAAGTCATTTACGTCAAGAATTAATGACGATCGAGGATTTAATTAAAAAAACAGATGATAGTAATGAAAAAGAAAACCTACAAAGAAAGTTAAATGAAAAGCTGATTCGTTTTAATCAAATCATGTCCAAAAAAGGTGTAAAAACCAATTCTTCCATTTTTAAAAATTACGAGTTAAAGGTACAAAGTAAGTTAAAATAAAAAAAGCTGTGTCGTAGAGGAGCCGTTAACAGTTCACTCTTCGCCAGCTTTTTCTTCTGTTTTTGCGGGTTTACACATGCGGTCAAGAAAATATCCTGCAAATACCATAAATGCAATCGGAATCGAGAAGTTTAAGACATGAATAAAGGTCAAGGTACATCACCTCTTATTATTATTGGAATATTATTAATATTAAGTATATTTTTATGTTGGTTTCATTATATGCTCTTAGTCACATTTTAGACAAATATTAAAACCAAATATAATAAGGGATTTTGGAAATTAAAAGGGGAATTCGACGTAATTTTCCTCCCTTTTCCAATTTAAACAGCTAGAAATGTAAAACAAAAGGGGATATTTTGTAGGATTTTGGGATTATTTGTTTTAAAAAATTGTTGGAATTTTATAAAAAAATGACAAAATCTAACACCCTGTTATAAATGGACTATATATAATGAACATATCGAAAACGATTAAGTATATTGACCTAGAAATGTTAGTGATGATTGGTAAGTCGGTGATGAATTAGTTTCATTAAAGACAGAAAAGGGCAAACCTGTTGAAAAACAGGGACGCAAAGCCGAGGATCTAAGGTAGGTATTTGCTTACTATGATGGCCGGGCTACCTGGAATACGAATGTATTTTAGGGGTGAAAACGATGGTGATTACAGAAAGAAAAATGGATGTCATCGACGAGGAATGGATGGGTCTTATATTAGAGGCGAAAGAGCTCGGATTATCATTAGAAGAAGTACGGGAATTCCTCAATCAACATCAGGTAAAAGAGCTAATAACTAAAAACATCTGAGTACATATGGGAAAAGAAAAAGCATTCTACAAAAAATTTATGTTTTGTAGAATGCTTTTTCTTTTCATTGTGCAAAAATCCTATTGGTTATTGTTTTGGTTTGTCCGCCACTTATTAAATTCAAGAAACTCACGAAATTGATCTTTTGATACACCAGAATTCATGGCTTCTTTCACAATATTCATCCATTCACTATCTAACTCAGTTTTATCTATTTGTTCATGTATTAAATGCTCCACAGGAAGATTTAGTACAGCAGCAATCTTTTCAAGAAACTGAATCGAAGGATTCTTTTGCAGGTTTCTTTCAAGTGAACTTAAATAAGATTTAGCAACACCTGCCTGCTCAGCAAGTTCGGATAGTGACATTTTCTTCTCTAAGCGAAATTTTTTTACGCGGTCACCAATCATTGAGCCTCACACACCTATTTATTATTGTTTATATGTTAATTCTACCAAAAAGAATATGTAAGTACCATATTACGAACGGAGGATTATGACAAAATTATGAACTTTGAGAATTAATGGTTAAGTTACCGAGGCTATAAGTAATTTTGAAAAAATAATCGGATAGAGTTAATATTAATAGTGTTGCCAATTTAGTCTTAAAGTATAATTTTTATATAAGTATGTTTCTATAACGAACAATATTGCTTAACCTACATAAAATTAAACAAAAAGGAAGGGGCCCCTTACATGATTGTCCTTAAGTCACAACGTGAAATTGAAGCGATGAAAAAGGCGGGAGAAATACTGGCTGCCTGTCATAGAGAAATAGCGAAGCGAATTAAACCGGGTATAACAACTTGGGAGATTGATCAGTTTGTCGATCAATTTTTAAGCGAAAATAATGCTACCCCTGAGCAAAAAGGCTATAAAGGGTACGAATATGCAACCTGCGCGAGTATAAATGACGAAATCTGCCATGGCTTTCCAAGAAAAGAGCCACTAAAAGAGGGAGACATTGTTACGATTGACATGGTTGTTAATTATAACGGTGCTTTGGCTGACTCTGCATGGTCTTATGCAGTTGGCAAAGTTTCACCGGAGACAGACCATTTATTAAACGTAACAAAAGAAGCACTATACAAAGGGATTGAACAGGCCGTTCCTGGCAACCGAATTGGGGATATAGGACATGCCATTCAAAAATATGTTGAAAGTGAAGGATTCTCAGTCGTTCGGGACTTTATTGGACACGGAATTGGAACTGTCATCCACGAAAAACCGGATGTACCGCATTATGGGCTGCCAGGTAAGGGACCTCGAATTAAAGAAGGAATGGTGTTTACGATTGAACCAATGGTTAATGTTGGCAGGTACCAAACAAAGATGGATAACAATGGCTGGACCGCCCGCACCATTGACGGTAAAAACTCAGCTCAATACGAACACACAATTGCTATTACCAAAGACGGTCCGATTATTTTAACTGATCAGGGAAAATAAAAAAAACAGATCCTCGTGATCTGTTTTTTTACCTTTTTCGAAGATTTCCTAATTCTTCTACAAGAGCCTGCATTTCATTAGGACTAAAGGAATTCTTTCGAAGTACCATTTCATAGATTTCTTTTAATTCCTCGTACATTTCCTCATCGAAGTGGGAGGGTTTAATCGCACCAAGGTTTAATACCTTCAGTTTTTCTTTTATCTGTTCGATCATAAATTCAACATTTTCTACTGACTTTTGGGATAGATTCACTCCGGTCACCCTTTCCAAAATATTAATCCCATCTTTTCATGTTAAAAAGGTTATGTCAATACAAAACTCATGATAAAGTTAGCGGACGTACTTGCTTAGGGAGCGTGAATAAAGCAAAATAAAAGGTAGATTGTATTTTTGGTATTATTTTCATTGAAAATTCGATTTATGATAATTAGAAATAAGGAAGGAAAGGTTAAGATGACGAAGAAAAATCAATTTTGGAAGGGTATGTTACTGGGAGCACTCGCAGGGGGAGTGATCAGTTTATTAGATAAACAAACCAGACAGATTATGAAGGAAAACGTTTCAAAAACTTCAAGTAAGGTTACCTATATTTTAAGGCATCCTGCAGAAACCGCTGGGAAAATCCGGTCTACGTTTGAGCAGGTAAGTGAGGATATCTCCTATCTTGTGGACAAGGTTGAGGAGTTGCGCGAATTAACTCCCCAGGTGAAGGATATCGTCAAAGAAACGAAGGACTCATTCTCCAAGAGTGACGAAGAGGAGCTCTTAAAAGAAGTTATTGTAGAAGATTAAAAAATTTATTGAAAAAGGAGAGAGTAGGACGTGGAAAAGACCGTGAATGTACGCTCTTCATTGCTTAGATTGCTTTGGCATAGAATTGAAGAAGATGACCTTCCAGGATTAAGTGCCCAATTGGCCTACTTTTTTCTTCTTGCCCTGTTTCCGCTCCTCATTGTTATTTTTTCACTTATTCCCTATATCCCGATTCCTCATCAAGATATGCTGGGGATGATCAGGGATTTTGCACCGGCTGAAGCAATGGAACTTATTGAAAAAAACGTAAAGTTTATTATGAATCATCGCAGCGGCGGCTTGCTTTCATTCGGGGTTATCGGGACGATTTGGTCCGCATCCAATGGTATTGATGCGGTAGTGAGGGCTTTTAATAAGGCGTATAATGTCAAGGAAAGCCGCTCCTTTATTGTTGCAAGAGGAATGGCTATTCTATTAACCCTCGGTATGATTTTTGTGTTTATCCTCGCGATTATACTACCGATATTCGGCAGGGAAATTGGACTCTTTTTATTTTCGCAATTAGGATATACACAACAGTTCATAAAGCTTTGGGATACATTTAGCCTGCTCGTTAGTGCGATTATTTTATTTCTCATTTTTACTGGTTTATATTGGGTTGCCCCTAATGTTAAATTACGCTGTCGCAGTGCCTTTCCAGGAGCAGCTTTTGCGACATTGGGCTGGATTATATCTTCGATGGGATTATCCTTATACGTAGAGAACATTGGTAACTATTCGCTTACATACGGTAGTATTGGAGCGATTATCGTGTTAATGATCTGGCTTTACATATCTGCCTTCATTATAATTTTGGGCGGAGAAATTAATGCCTTTTATAGTGAAAAAAACCGTACGAACTGCTAATACTTTCCTTTATGAAAATAGGTTTTCTGTCAAAACTATAATTGGGTATGACATGACCCAACATAAACGGAGGTATGAATCGATGACAAAACATACTAAAAAAGATGGCGGTACGAAGCAAAAAGGTAAGGGCAGCAAAGGGAATAAAACTTCTGGATCTGCAAATGGATCAAATGGATATCATTAATGAAATAAAAAGGCCTGGTGAATTTATTCACCAGGCTTTCATTATGATTTTAATAAGCGTAGACTGTTCAGAATGACTAAGATAGTACTGCCTTCATGTCCAATGACCCCAAAAGGCAAATCAAGCACCTGAAAGAAATTGGATGAAATCAAAAGCATAATGACCGTAATGGAAAAAACAACATTTTGCTTAATGATTTTGTTCATACGTTTGGAAAGTAGAATCGCTTCAGAGATCCTAGGCAAGTCATTTTTCATGAGGACAATATCTGCTGTTTCAAGCGCAACATCTGTTCCTTCTCCCATGGCGATGCCGACATTGGCAATGGCAAGAGCAGGTGCATCGTTAATGCCGTCACCCACCATTGCGACGGTTTTATATTTGGTTTTTAATTGCTTTAATTGCTCCACTTTTTCTTGTGGTAAGCATTCAGAGTAAAATTCATCAACATGGCTTTCAGACGCAATCGCCCGAGCTGTTTTTTCGCTATCGCCAGTAAGCATTACGGTGCGAATACCTTGTTTCTTTAAATGGTCAATAGCCAGCTTTGTTTCCTTACGGACAACATCTTTTAATGCAATCATGGCACTTAGTTCGCCATTAATTTCAATGAACACTAGCGTATTACCTTGGCTGGCAAGCACTTTTGCTTTTCCATCTGCAAAGTGATTTACCCGTTCTTTCCCAACAAATGCAGCTTTTCCAATTTTCCATAGTTCCCCGTTTATTTCTGCTTTGACACCCCATCCAGGCACATCCTCTAAACTGTTAGGATGGAAAAGATCTATGTTCAAGTTCTGTTTTGCATATTTGACAATGGCTTGAGCAAGCGGGTGGTTCGAATGATTTTCGATAGATGCGGCTTTCAAAAGTAGTGTTTCTGTATCAAGCCCTTCCTTAACAATAACTTCGGTCACTTCAGGTTTTCCTTTAGTCAGTGTTCCGGTTTTATCAAAAGCGATGGCTTCTAAATGACTCAAATTTTCCAGGTGTACACCGCCCTTAACCAATATTCCATGCTTTGCACCATTTGAAATGGCTGAAAGCGTTGCGGGCATGATGGACGCGACTAGGGCACAGGGTGAGGCGACTACTAATAATATCATCGCTCGATAAAAGGATTCATGCCAGCTCCAGCCAAGGGCGAAGTGCGGCAGGAAAAACATCGCAAGCACAACGGCTAGAACGACTTTTACATACGTTCCCTCAAAACGTTCAATGAAAAGCTGAGAAGGTGACTTTTCACTTTGGGCAGATTGAACGAGCTGAATGATTTTTTGAAAAAGGGTATCATGGCTCGCTTTTGTTACTTGAACCGTAATGGACCCAGTCATATTAACTGTACCGGCAAATACTTCCTCTTGATTACCTTTAGAGACAGGCATGGACTCTCCAGTGATTGCTGCTTCATCAATATTGGTTTGTCCTTTGATGATAATCCCGTCTGATGGTACACGTTCACCCGGTTTTATAAGGATGTGGTCACCAACACGAAGCCGGGAAACGGGAACCCGCTCCTCATCTCCGTCTGTAATTAAGAGCGCCTCTTCTGGTTGAAGCTCCATTAATGATGAAATCTCTTTATGGCTTTTATTCATGGTGTAGGTTTCAAGGGCTCCGCTGACCGCAAAGATGAAGATAAGAATAGCTCCTTCTGTCCAGTAGCCAATCATGGCTGAACCAATTGCAGCGAATATCATAAGCATTTCCACATTTAGTTCCTTATTTTCATAAGTAGCTTCGATGCCTTCCTTTGCCTTGGCAAAACCGCCGATCACAAAAGCCAGCAGATAGGCAATGATGGAATCCGCTCCCTGCTCATATTTATTTAATAACCACCCGGTGGCTATCAGTAACCCGCTTAATATTGCTGCAATCAGTTCGGCATGCGGCTTAATCTTTTCAATTACTCCTACTTTTTGTATACCCTTTGTTAGAGACTTTGCTTCAGAACTCATTGATTTTCCCCCCTTGGTCCTTCTAATTGATAAGATTTAAATCTAATTGAGAAAAATAATCAAAATCATTACCCTAAAAAAGCACGAAAGCTGTCATCTTGGTGATGACAGCAGTTTCTAGAAAAATTCTTTATTTATATTAAATTTTATTTTATTTTACCATACATTTTATGCTTAAGATATGAAATTGCTCCGAATTAATTTTTTTGTTCAGTGAGAACGGGAGCTTTTTTTCCAAATGTATAAATAATAAAAGAAAGAGCCAGAAGCAGTGCACTAATAAAATAAAAAAAGCTTATATTTTGGAAAAACTTAATAAACAGACCTCCCAGAATGGGGCCGCTTAGGCTTCCAACACTATAGAAGATGCCGCATAACAAATTGCCTGTCGGTAAAAGATTTCTTGGTACTAGATCAGTCATATAACTAATACCAAGTGAAAAGGTTGAGCCTACTACCATTCCTGCAATGAGAATGGCTATGAAAAGACCAACAAAAGAGTGTTCAAGAAAACTGGCTGCTGTAAAGCTGATAAACCCAATAAATAGAACCGTCATTAAAATGGTTCTCCGACCATATTGATCGCTTAACATCCCTAAAGGCAACTGGGTAATGATACTGCCTATGGCAAAAGCAGACAATACAAGCGAGACACTGGAAACATTAATATCCATTCTTAAAGCATAAACTGGGAATATCCCGTTTAGAGAAGATTCTAAGAAGCCATAGCATAATGGCGGCAAAAAAGCTACCCAGCCATATTTAATTGCCTTTCTAAACTGCTTGATGGTTGAAAAAAAAGTATTAATTCTCACTTCTTGTTCGGGAAGTTCATTTTTTAAACTAAAAACAAATACCCAGCCAATCAAACAAAGAATGGAAGAAACAATAAATGGGAGGGCTTCATTAACATTCACCAATGGGGTCATTAACGGCCCAGTGGCAAATCCAATTCCAAAAAACAGGCCATACAAGGAAATATTTCGTCCTCTTTTTTCTGCGGGGGAAAAGGAAGTGATCCAGGTCTGGGTGGCAAAATGCAAGGAATGGTCACCGATTCCAATTAACAAGCGTAAAACAAACCAAAACCAAAAGGTTTGCCAGAGGGGGAATAAGGCAAGCGAAATCACAACCAGTCCACCGCCGAAAATAATTATAGGCTTATATCCATATTTTCTTAAAGGCATCTCCATAAACGGCGATACCAGCAAAACCCCTATATAAAGAGCAGTGGCATTTAAACCATTTAAAGAAGAGGAAACACCACTTTTTTCAAAAATAACGGCTACGAGCGGAAGAAGCATCCCCTGAGAAAAACCGGAAATGGCAACAATACTCACTAGGATCCAAAAACGGAAATTAAGTTTATTCATCATATTTTCCTCTATTCATAGTCCTTAAATGATGGTACCGTAGAATCTTTCACCTTTGCAAGAAAAATGTTGCATATGTCTTTTGAAAAATGATACTCTTTTTTTGGCTAATTATGGAGAAAATGACAGCAAAAAATGTAGTAGAAAAATTAGTGAGTAAAAAACTAGACTATGGAGGGAATGCGGTGACAAATAAAATTTTTATGATATTGACGTTTGCAGGAGTCCCGTTATCTATTATTGGAACTTTAATGCATTGGTCAAATGGTATCCTATTTGTTCTTTATTGCTTAACAATTATTGCTCTAGCCAGCTTTATGGGAAGGGCGACAGAAAGCCTGGCGATTGTTGCCGGCCCAAGGATTGGCGGACTATTAAACGCTACTTTTGGAAATGCAGTTGAATTGATTATTTCGATTTTTGCGTTAAAAGCTGGCCTTGTTGGGGTCGTTTTGGCATCTTTAACCGGTTCTGTATTAGGAAATCTGCTTCTCGTCGCTGGTCTTTCCTTCTTTGTAGGGGGGGTAAAATATAAGCGGCAGGAGTTTAATGTGTATGATGCCCGCCATAATTCCGGACTTTTAATGTTTGCAGTCATCATTGCTTTTGTAATTCCAGCGGTTTTTTCCTTGGATATGAGTGAGGGAAAAACACTAACCTTAAGCGTCGGAATTTCCGTTACCCTGGTGATTCTTTATTTAGCAGCATTATTTTTTAAACTGGTGACTCATCGAGGGGTGTACCAGACGACTAATGATACCGAAACACATGATGAAGAAGAACCTGAGTGGGGGAAAGGGAAGGCTATTGCTGTTCTCGCCATTGCAACGATTGCCGTGGCCTATATTTCTGAGCATCTTGTCCACACGTTTGAGTTTGTCGCAGAATCCTTCGGCTGGACAGAACTGTTCATCGGAGTCATCATTGTCGCCATCGTCGGAAACGCTGCCGAACACGCCTCTGCCGTTTTAATGGCTTATAAGAATAAGATGGATATCGCTGTAGAAATCGCAATCGGATCAACGCTTCAAGTAGCGATGTTCGTCGCACCCGTTCTTGTCATTGTTTCTCTTTTCTTTAATCAGTCCATGCCATTGATCTTCAGCTGGCAGGAACTTATCGCGATGGTTTCATCCGTGCTTTTAATGGTTGTTATCTCCAATGACGGAGAAACGAATTGGTTTGAAGGCTTAACGCTGCTAGCAGCATATGTCATCATAGGCATAGGTTTTTTCCTGCTCTAATGAATGGTAATGCTTTCAAAAATAAAGACTCTAAGCCAATGCGGCTTAGAGTCTCTTTTTTCAAACTTCCTTATTAATGTACGGGGTAAAACCTAACAGCTGTGCTATAATGTAAAGCACCTAGTTTCTATAAGGGTAAAAAATCAATCGCTTTTCTTGGGACCATCGATCACCAACCTTCATGTTTAGTTATAATTTGAAAAAACACGAGTGTTGAATGTCATTTTATTAGTGAATCCCAACCTCCTTAATGAAAATCAATAATTCGCCAGCAGATTGATTACAGCCCTCCTTTTTGAAAGGTTAACCTCATTATAAAGGAAAAATTGAATCTTGTAAATGTTCTGATTATTACAATTCCATTACTTTTTTTCAAGGAGCAAAAGATGAAATTATTGATACGATTTTTATTTTTTATCTTCGGTTTGTTTATCATGACCTTCGGTGTATGTATGACCATTGAGGTAGCGGATATCGGCGTTGGCGCATGGGATGCGCTCAATGTTGCACTAACCGAAAGAGCCGGGCTATCGGTTGGAAAATGGGTCATGATTGATGGCGCCGTCTTAATGATTGTGGTCTCCCTATTGTTGAAAAAAAGACCAGATATCCTTTCTCTCTTAACGATTATTGTAATTGGTACTTTAGTTGACTTTTGGCTGAATACTATATTTGATTTGTTTGCCGTTGATTTACTTTTTGCTAAACTGGCGATGCTGCTGATAGGCATTCTGATAATTGGATTTGGAGCATCAATTTACTTACAAGCTAAATTTCCACAGAGTCCGATTGATAATTTCATGCTAGCTATTAAAGAACGCTTTCGTGTGAATTTAATGGTTGCCAAAACCATCGGTGAAATCACCGCCTTAATTCCGGCCTTCTTCCTGAATGGACCAATTTCCTACGGCACAATTATTATTACCTTCGCCGTTGGACCGGCGATCCAATTGTTTTTTCCATATTTTGAAAAATTAATGCAGAAGCTTCAAGCGAAAGATTTGAAATTTACTAAAGTGAATGGATAATATTTGGGGACTCCGAAAAAACTATGAGCAGACCTTATTAATGCTACTAGTGAAAGGAGTTCAATACAGTGAGGAAAAATGTTTTAATCCTTATGACACTGTTATTAATGTTAACTATTATTCCGTCTGCTTTTGCTGAAAAAGCCGGTGCGGTGAAAAAAAATCCTGTAAAATACCAGGTTCCAGCTTCAGTTCGAAATATTACGAAGGAAAATACCTATCCTAATTCAACACAGGATTTGCCATTCTTGCAGCCAAGCGATTTAACTAAAAAGTTAATCAAAACTTCTAGGGTTAAAATTGATAATCCCGATTTAATTCGGATGCTCAATGAGTCTAGTATTAATAGTACTCCGTTTGCGATTGGTTACCGTGCGATTGTTTATTTAGGGCAGTGGCCTTTAAATTATGAATCAACAGAGACCTCGCCTAATTGGGAATACCAAAAAATTAATACCAACTATTTTGATAATCGCGGAGGCAAGGTTCCATACCAGATTAAATATGTTCAAGAGGCACAGAAAATCGTCAGAGGCGGTCTGACTGCAAAAATCCCAAATGCTGAAGACGTTAAAAAGATGATGCTTTTAAAAGCGATGGAGAAGACCAATCTGCCGCTAGCATTTGAAACGATTATTGGCTCAGGAACAAAAAATGATCATATTTATAACATTCCGCCCAACCGCTTAGGTTACTTATATGCGTATGCACCAGGGGTAAATGAAAAAGGGAAAGTCACTTACGGTGAAGTTTATTTAATGCTAAAAGGAAACCGGAAGTTTATCGTCATAAAAAACGTTACTTCGCAGGGCATTGGGGCCTGGATTCCTGTTCAGGATTACGTTTCCTTTGGATTTGCAGCGTCTGAGCGGCCAAGGTAATTTGATGGAAAGACTCCTACATGGTGGGAGTTTTTTTATTGTAAATTAGGGCAATATATTGAAAAAGTATGAAATATTCGATAGGATGAGAACGGTAGTGAAAGGAGATGAAGTTCGTGGGTAGTCCAGTCCAAGATAAAAATTCTCAGGTTGACTTTTTAAAACATCGCTTAAATATGTTTATTGATGTGCTTGATGCCATAGATCCGGAAGATGCGGATCTGGAGGATATTGACCGTTTAATTTCGATGCTAGATGAAATGGAAAATAAATGCAAAGAATTCAATAACCGTGAAGCCAGCGAGTCTGTTAAATAGCAGACTCTTTTTTATGGCTGTATTAAAGACCGTTGTTGATTTTTAACACAGTTGATTGGAGCGGAAGGCGCGAAGACTCCTGCGGGAGTACGGGGCAGGGGAGACCCCACAGGCGCCAAAGCGCCGAGGAGGCTCCCCGGGACGCCCGCGGAAAGCGAAGCGCCTGGAGCGCAAATCAACATAAAGTTTAACGTAGCCTGTATTTTTGGAAAAGTTACCATGAATTCGCTTGCAAGCTTATCCTTTAAATCTAGTGCCTATAGGAGTATAATGAAAAAGTCAAAAAGTTGTAAATTTATATAGAATAATTTGGGGAATTTCGGGAAAGGGGAAAACGAAGTGAATATCACAAAATTTCAAGAAAGCATGTACAAGCTAATCGTTGAAACATCTACCAAACTTCCAAAGGACGTGCGCCGTGCCGTTAAGTCCGCAAAGGAAAGAGAAAACGCAGGCACAAGTGCTGCAATGAGCCTTGCAACCATCACAAACAACATTAAAATGGCTGACGATCAAGTATCGCCAATCTGCCAGGATACAGGTCTGCCAACCTTCAAAATTAAAACTCCAGTTGGTGTGAATCAATTAGAAATTAAAGAAGCGATTAAGAACGCTATTGTTTTGGCGACAAAAGAAGGTAAATTACGCCCAAATTCTGTGGATTCCTTAACAGGTGAAAACAGCGGAGATAATCTGGGTGCAGGTGTGCCAGTTATCAAATTTGATCAATGGGAAAAAGATTATATCGATGTCCGCTTGATTTTAAAAGGCGGCGGTTGTGAAAATAAAAACATTCAATACAGCCTTCCATGTGAGTTAGACGGACTAGGCCGCGCCGGCCGTGATTTGGACGGAATCCGCAAATGTATCATGCATTCCGTTTATCAGGCACAAGGCCAAGGCTGCAGCGCCGGCTTTATCGGTGTCGGAATCGGCGGGGATCGTTCTTCAGGCTATGATTTAGCAAAAGAGCAATTATTCCGTTCGGTTGAAGACGTTAATCCAAATGAAGAACTTCGTAAGTTAGAAGAATATGTGATGGAAAATGCAAATAAATTAGGAATCGGAACAATGGGCTTTGGCGGCGAAGCAACCTTGCTTGGCTGTAAAATTGGCGTGATGCACCGCATTCCTGCCAGCTTCTATGTTTCTGTTGCCTACAACTGCTGGGCATTCCGCCGTATGGGAGTGAACGTGGATCCAGTGAGCGGTGAAATTAATGAGTGGGCTTACCAAGAAGGTGAGTTTATTGATTTTGCTGAGGTGGATGAGGCTGCTTCTAAGGAATCTGCCGTTTCTTCAGAGAGCGTGATTACATTAGAAGCTCCTATTACTGAAGAGCAAATTCGTTCGCTGAAAGTCGGTGACGTTGTTCAAATTAACGGTTTAATGTACACTGGCCGCGACGCAATTCATAAGTATCTAAGCGACCATGATGCACCAGTGGATCTAAATGGTCAAGTCATTTACCACTGCGGTCCTGTTATGTTGAAAGACGAAGATGGAGCGTGGCATGTCAAGGCTGCTGGACCGACTACAAGTATTCGTGAGGAGCCTTACCAAGGTGACATTATGAAGAAGTTCGGTATCCGCGCTGTAATTGGTAAGGGAGGAATGGGCCCTAAGACGCTGGCAGCTCTTCAGGAGCACGGAGGTGTGTACCTGAATGCTATCGGCGGTGCAGCGCAGTATTACGCTGACTGTATTAAAGGCGTCGAAGGCGTTGACTTGATGCAATTTGGTATTCCGGAAGCAATGTGGCATCTTCGTGTAGAAGGCTTCACAGCAGTAGTAACGATGGACTCCCATGGAAACAGCCTACATGCTGATGTAGATAAGTCTTCATTAGAAAAATTAGCGCAGTTTAAAGAGACAGTATTTAAATAAGATTGTGGGGATAGGCGCTGGGGTGGCGCCTATTCTTTTTTTGTAAAATTATTCGCAATTGTAGAATAGGGATGTGAAATTTGTAGAATAGCCAGTAACTTTTGTAGGATATAGCCTAAAAATTGTTGAATATCACCACAAATTTGTAGGATGATCTAGAGTCTGGATTGAATTTATTCGCAATTGTAGAATAGGGCTGTGAATTTGTAGAATAGCCAGTAACTTTTGTAGGATTTAGCCTAAAAATTGTAGAATATCACCACAAATTTGTAGGATGATCTAATGTCTGGATTGAATTTATTCGCAATTGTAGAATAGGGCTGTGAATTTGTAGAATAGCCAGTAACTTTTGTAGGATGTAGCCTAAAAATTGTAGAATATCACCACAAATTTGTAGGATGATCTAGTGTCTGGATTGAATTTATTCGCAATTGTAGAATAGGGCTGTGAATTTGTAGAATAGCCAGTAACTTTTGTAGGATATAGCCTAAAAATTGTAGAATATCACCACAAATTTGTAGGATGATCTAGTGTCTGGATTGAATTTATTTGGCAATTGTAGAATGGGACTGTAAATTTGTAGAATAACCAGAAAGTTTTGTAGAATGTACTCCAAATATTGTAGAATACCACCACATATTTGTTGGATGTCCTAGCATTTATTTTTAGAATTTGATCCGACAAAATATATTCACAAATGCTGATATTTATAAGTAGGTATTCGTTAATTTTCGTTGAAATATTATGTTAAATTGAAAGGAGGAGTTGCTTTGTTCCGAAAAGATCTAACAATCCCAAGGGCTTTACTTCAAGCAGAGGCGGCTGAAAGACGAATAATTGAAAATCATATTATGATGCCAGAAATTAAGAAGAAAATAAAAATACTTAGGTCGGGCTACAATGGAGAAAAAACAATTAGACATTATCTTGAACAAATCCCTGATAAAAAGTACCTTATTTTTCAAGGTCTCCGCTTTCCCGTAGGAAATACCTTCTTCCAAATTGATGCTCTTCTATTATCTCCAAAAAACATTCTCATGTTTGAAGGAAAAAATCATTCAGGAACTTTACGAATAGGTAAAAATCAAATGATTCATGAGAATTGTGACATAAGAGAAATTTATGAAAACCCAGTATCTCAAGCGATTCGTCACAAAATATTGTTAAAAAACTTGCTGGAATCCAACAATATTCCAAAAGTTCCAATTGGATTTTTTGTCGCCGTTTGCCGTACATCTACGGAAGTAATTATCGAACCTGGCTACAAAGAAGCAGAAGAAAAAGTTTGTAGGGCCTATGATATATTAAATAGGATTGCCGTCACTGAAAAATCTTTTACAGAGGAGATATTCAATAAAAAACAAATTGAAAAAGTAAGCCAACTTTTATTAACCAAACACACACCAGAAATCAGCAATATATTAAAGCAAATTGGAATAAATAAATCTGATATAAGGCCGGGAGTCCAATGCCCACTTTGCTTATTTATTCCAATGAGTTACGACAGGCAAAAATGGATTTGCCCGAATTGTCAATGCATATCCAAGGATGCATTTTTACAAGCTATATATGACTATTTTCTGTTAATTAATCCTCACATAACGAATCAGCAATTATGTTGGTTTCTTAAACTTCCTACCCCAAGGGCTGCTTCATACATATTTTCTTTATTAAATTTCCCGTATACTGGAAATAGCAGGGGCCGCACCTACCACCAACCTCACCCATTTCCTTAATCTGCTAATCATCTTTTCCCTTCAAAAACAAACAATATAACAAACAAAATAGGGGGAGCATGGATGAAAAGATTTATTGGCAGCATAATGGTGCTGTTTTTACTTGTGCCGGCTTCAGCCAGCGCTGCGGTTTCTAGTAAGCCCATCCACTGGGGCTTTAAAAAAGCTGTGGACGAGCAGCCGGCAGAAGCAGGCCCAGAATATGATGAACTGCTAGCGAAATATGGGGCTTTTTATAAGGGTAGTCCAAACAAAAAGACCTTGTACCTTACTTTTGACAGCGGCTACGAGAATGGATATATGCCAAAAATTCTTGATGTGTTAAAGAAAGAAAAAGTACCTGCTACCTTTTTTGTGACAGGACATTTTTTAGAATCACAACCTGAGCTTACAAAGCGAATGGTAAATGAGGGACATATCATCGGCAACCATTCCTACTATCATCCCGATTTTACAGCGGTAAGTGATGAGAGGATCCGCAGAGAGCTTCAAAAAGTTAAGGAAAAAACAAAAGAAATAACAGGACAAAAAGAAATGAAATATTTACGCCCTCCGCGAGGGACTTTTAGTGAAAGAACATTGCAGATTGCGAAAGAGGAGGGCTTTACGCATGTATTTTGGTCGTTGGCCTTCGTTGATTGGAATGTAAATCAGCAAAGGGGCTGGCAATATGCATATGACAATATTATGAACCGAGTCCATCCCGGATGTGTGATCCTGTTACACTCCATTTCCAAGGACAACGCCGACGCCCTTGAAAAAGCCATCCAAGACCTGAAAAAGAAAGGCTATAAATTTAAAAGCCTCGATAAATTAAAATGACCGAATTTCGCTTGAAATTCGGTTTTCTTTTTTCGTAGTGGGAAATTATTATAGAAGGAGTTTTTTGTTATGTGGGATATAGATGAATTAAATACTAAATCTTGGTATGCTTTATTAAAACATAGGATTTTGGAAGTTACATGTATGTTAATTGGAGATGAAATATATACCAAAGAGAATGCGGCGGATGCTTTAATGAGAGTAATTTATTCAATTGAGGAAATGGAACCATGATTTTTGAACATATTCTTTACGGATATTAAAAAGTTCATGCTATAATACGGGGTAAAATAACAAAGGATGGATCTCCTGTGTGGCAAGAAACAATCCAAATTGATGGTCCTTATAATTTTGATAGTGTATTACAAAGACATGCGTCAGATCCATTAAAACAGCTAGACTTAGAAAAACGAACAATAAGAGTTCCAACCGCTATCGCCCAAAAAGCACAGGTAGTGGATATAACGGCGACAGGGACAACGAATCAGCCAGCCTTCGTCCTAAACGGAAAAACTGACAAAGAAGCGGCAATCAAAAGGGTGTCTGAAATTTTTCAATGGAATGTTCCATTGGATAAAATCCACAACCATTTTCAACAAACGGACCTCAAGGAAATATTCAACCTGTTCATCGGAACACCCCTTGTGCTTGATTTCGACCTGTTTGGGAGTCTTATCAAATGTATTATCCACCAGCAGATTAATATGACCTTTGCCTATACCCTTACTGAACGATTTGTCAAAACCTTCGGCTATGAAATCGATGGTGTATGGTTTTTCCCAGAGCCTGAAATCGTAGCTAGCCTTCAAGTGGAACAATTGCGCGAACTGCAGTTTAGCGGCAGGAAGGCAGAATATATCATAGGAATCGCAAAAGAATTCACCGAAAACGGATTAAGTCTAGATGTTTTGAAACATCAACCCGATGAAGCGATTTTTGAACAACTAACAAAAATCCGGGGCATCGGCAGGTGGACAGTCGAAAATTTCCTCTTATTTGCACTTGGGAGGCCGAACCTTTTTCCGCTTGCGGACATTGGAATTCAAAATGGATTGAAAAAGCTCTACCAGCTTGAGAAAAAACCAACCTTTGAGGAAATGGGACGTTATAAACAGGGCTGGGAGCCCTATTTAAGCTACGCTTCCTTTTATTTATGGAGAAGCATCGAATAATTTGGAGTTGAATTTATGAAGACCGAGCAAAGTATTAAAATTGAACCAAAACAGACCTTCCCGCTGACCATCAAAAGACTTGGCATCAACGGTGAAGGCGTCGGATATTATAAAAAGCAAGTCGTGTTTGTGCCTGGGGCACTTCCGGGTGAAGAAGTAGTCGTGGAAGCTACTAAGATTCACCCCAAGTTTGCAGAGGCAAAGGTTAAAAAAATCCGTATCCAGTCACCAAACCGGGTAAAACCGCTCTGTCCGGTTTACGATCAGTGCGGGGGCTGCCAGCTTCAGCATTTGCACTATGATCAGCAGCTTAAGGAAAAGCGCGATATCATTATCCAAGCGCTTGAACGCCATACAAAGCTCAAACCCGAAAGCCTTGATATCCGTGAAACAATTGGCATGGAAAACCCTTGGGGCTACCGTAATAAAAGTAGCTTTCAAGTCGGTGAAAAAGGGGGCAAGGTCCTTGCGGGACTTTATGGACTTAATTCCCATCAATTAATCAATATCGAGCAATGTGCGGTCCAGCATTCACATACAAACGAAGCGACAGCCAGGGTGAAACAAATTTTAGAGGAATTACGGATACCTATATACAATGAAAAAACAAGAAAGGGAATCGTCCGAACCATTGTTACCCGTGTTGGCGTTCAAACAGGTGAAGTTCAAGTTGTATTAATTACTTCGCAAAAAGAGATGCCGAAAAAAGAACTTATCATTCAAGAAATCCAAAAACGGCTGCCAAACGTCAAATCAATCGTTCAAAATATAAATGGAGAAAAAACCTCACTCATTTTTGGCGAAGAAACTCATAACCTAGCTGGTGAGGAATTTATCCAAGAAACATTAGGCGATCTGCAATTCGAGCTTTCGGCGAGAACTTTCTTCCAGCTGAATCCTGTTCAAACAGTAAAGCTATATAATGAAGTAAAAAAAGCAGCGGCCTTGACAGGCAAGGAAAAAGTAGTCGATGCTTATTGCGGTGTCGGGACTATCGGATTGTGGCTTGCAGAGCAGTCAGCAGAAGTCCGCGGGATGGATATCATTCCTGAATCTATCGAGGATGCTAAGAAAAATGCAAAACGTCATGGATTCACTAATACAAAATATGTCCCGGGGAAAGCGGAAGAGGTCCTTCCAAAATGGGTAAAGAAAGGCTGGAAACCGGACGTTATTGTCGTCGACCCGCCAAGAACAGGGCTGGACAAGCAATTATTGCAAACCATTTTACAGGTGAAACCGGAAAAGCTGATTTATGTTTCTTGCAATCCGTCAACCTTAGCTAAGGACATTCAAACCTTAAGTTCAAGATATGAAGTAAAATATGTCCAACCGGTGGATATGTTTCCACATACAGCACATTGTGAAGCGGTCGCGCGGTTGGAGTTGGTATAATAGAAAAGCAGTTGATATAGAAAAAATCTATACAATCTGCTTTTTTGTTTATAAAAATACCATTCAGGACCGATTTTCGTTAAAATAAACATTGCCTATTTTCACAATAGTTTTTCACAAATTATTAATGTCCAAATGTACTTGTGTTTGATAATAAATTATTAAGCATGATATAAGTGTAAAAGAAGTGGAACATTTGGCCTAATATTTCTTAAACCGAGAGTTTGATGTTGTATCCATAGTGAGAGGATTTGAGTTTGAAATGATAGATAATTTTTGGCGTGATTTACCACGACCATTTTTTGTACTTGCACCAATGGAAGATGTGACAGATGTTGTTTTTCGTCACGTAGTAAGTGAAGCCGGCCGACCGGATGTATTTTTCACAGAGTTTACAAACTCGGATAGCTTTTGTCATCCAGAGGGCATGAAAAGTGTGCGTGGCCGTTTGATTTTTACAGAAGATGAACAGCCAATGGTGGCACATATTTGGGGGGATAATCCCGAAAATTTCCGTCAAATGAGTATTGGCATGGCAGAGCTTGGATTTAAAGGCATCGATATTAATATGGGCTGCCCTGTACCGAATGTGGCATCGAGAGGGAAGGGTAGTGGCCTTATTCTGCGTCCTGACGTTGCGGCAGAACTTATTCAAGCAGCAAAAGCGGGCGGACTGCCTGTCAGCGTGAAAACACGACTTGGCTATAAGGAGGTTCAGGAGTGGGAGGAGTGGCTAACGCATATTTTAAAACAGGATATTGCGAACCTTTCTATTCATTTACGTACAAGAAAGGAAATGAGCGAAGTAGATGCGCATTGGGAGCTAATTCCGGAAATCAAAAAATTACGTGACCGTATCGCACCTAATACGCTACTAACAATCAATGGAGACATTCCTGACCGTCAAACTGGGCTGCAGCTTGCTGAACAATATGGTATTGATGGCGTTATGATCGGACGAGGTATTTTTAAAAATCCTTTTGCTTTTGAAAAAGAGCCAAAAGAGCATAGTAGTAAAGAATACCTTGATCTTTTAAGACTTCAGCTTGATCTTCAAGATCAATATGCGGAAGTATTGCCACGTTCAATCACAGGGCTTCATCGCTTTTTCAAAATTTATGTCAAAGGATTCCGAGGAGCTGGTGAATTAAGAAATCAATTGATGAACACGAAATCAACAGATGAAGTGCGTGCATTGCTCGATAACTTTGGGTCAAAGAATCTTGATGGAATAGGGGAACAGTAGAAGTGCCCCAATTTCAAGGTAAAAGCAAAGTAGAACTTTAAACACTTATTTTAAAGGAAGGCAACTAACCCTTTTGGGCGTTGCCTTTTTTCGTTTAGGGCTGTTTAGCTTTGTGTGTACCATAGTATTGTGAACTAATTATAGTTTTCGCTGCAGATATTCCTTATTTTGTAACATTTTTATTTATCAAATGGTAGTATGATAATTATGTGAAGGGTTTCACAATTATATTTTGCAGGGGAAGAGGCGATATGTCATGTTCTCTAGAAATAATACTATCGTGTTAGATTTGTATAAACATTATTCGTCACAAGAAGAGTTAAGTCAGGTTGTGGTTCACGATCTGATAGAGAGAGGAAAAGAGTGTAAAAAATTAGATAACAATACTTTTTTAGTAAATAACAAAAACTACACTTTTTCAGAAAGAATGTATCCTATACGTGGATTCATCGTAAGGCAAGCAGTATTAAAGAAGATAAATTAACATCTGAAAAGAAGATTTAAAAATAAATAAAAAATTTAGCCCATTCTTTAAGGAACGGGCTTTTTATGTTGATAGGATATTAGTTCTAATTAGACAAAGGATCAATCCCAAAATTACTCGACATAATCCGTTAAACTTCGGGTCGTGACAGGAAACTTTTTCTACATAAAATTACAATTATATTACATTAGCGACAGATTCATTGTTTTTCGGCCAATTGAATTATAAACTAGGAATATATTAGTATTTTGATTAAATGATAGGTTACAAAAGGAGTTTTTGTGATGATAAAGAAACTATTAAAATATACAGTATCGGCTGCCGTCCTTGCCTCAATGATACAAGTAACACCAACATTTGCTAGTCCAAAAGATTCACAAGTGACACAAGGACAAATCGATGAGACAAAAGGACAAATCGATAATTTTGAAACGAAGATTCAACAATTAGATGATCGAATCAGCCTTTCAATGGAGAAAAGCCAAAAGCTAAACGATGATATTAAATCACAACAAGGAAAAATAGTAGATACAGAGGCTGACATTGAAGAAGCCAAAAAGTCATTAGATAATCACAAAAAGGTCTATTCTGAACGGCTGAAAAGTATTCAATTAGAGGGGAAACAATCACTCGCTGCATACGCAGAGCTTTTACTTTCTTCTCAAAACCTTTCTGAGTTTTTAACCCGTTTCACAGCTATTTCGACGATTATGGAAAGTGACACTGCCCTGCTGAATGGTTTAAATCAAAAAGAACAGGAATTAAAAAATGCAGAGCAAAAATTACATAACGAATTAGACAAATTGAAAAATAGTCAGGCTGAATTAGCTTCTGCACAAAAAAAGATTGAACAAGATAAACAAGAAATAGCAATGGAATTGGCGGCCGCCAAAAACAAATTGCAAAACCAACAGGATCAACTGGCTGAACAAAAGGCTAAGCAGGAGGCGGAGCGTCAGGCTCTTTTAGCCCAGCAGCGAGCACAGCAAGCACAGCAAGTACAACAAAAGGCTAAACCGCATACTTCAGTAAGCAAAGGTACAAAATCATCAACGCCAGCTTCTGTCGCAGCCATTCCAAGTAGCTCAGGGGATGCAAGCGCAGTTATTGCTTATGCTAAACAGTTTTTGGGTGTCCCTTACGTTTGGGGCGGAACAACACCAAGCGGTTTTGATTGCTCTGGATTCACTTCATATGTGTTTAGAAATGCAGCTGGCATTAATCTTCCAAGAGTGTCCCGTGACCAACAGAATGTTGGAACGAGAATTTCCCCGAGTCAAGTACAGCCGGGAGATTTAGTATTCAGGGGTAACCCTGCCTATCATGTAGGCATTTATATTGGTAATGGACAATATATCCATGCCCCGCAAACAGGTGATGTTGTGAAAATTGCTAAATACGATTCATCAAAATTTTCGAGTGCTGCTCGAGTATTGCGATAATATTATCCCAAAAAGCAAAGGAATCATAATCGATTTCTTTGCTTTTTTGCATTAAAAATTAAAATTTGGAACAAATGGATATCCATGAATAGATTTGAAAAAAATAATGGGGAAAAGGAGGCTATTCCTATGGATTTAAATTTTTTTAATAAAAAAAATGAGGAACAGGAAACACTTGAAAAAGTTCTAGAACATTCAATCGAAGTGGAAGAAGATTTGATGAGGACCTATTTGATTACAGCAGAAAGGGTTCACGACGATGATGAATTAAAAGAGCGGTTAGAAAACTTTGCCGAAGGAAATGCGAAAAGGACAAAACAGCTCCTTGATGAGCTGAACGATAGAAAAGAGAATTAAAATGGATGAGGACCCTTACATCAAAGTAGGGGTCCACTTTTTTTTAACTAACGATTTATTTTTGACTAATTAATTCCTTCTTCTCAACGGACTGCTCTGCCGCAAGATAGTCATGGACAACTTTAGTACGAGGCAAAGAAAGGTCAGTGAGAATATGCGATGCCGACACAATCTCGAGCACTGGTAAATCAGCCATTGGTGCAAGTGCATGAGCAAATAGCTGCAAGCGGGCAGGGGAGGTCCAGGCGCCTTTAATCGTGATATCTGTAATTTCGCCGCGAACCAGCTCACAAATCCTCGGTTTCCCATCCTGGCCTCGAATCAGCTTTAGCATAAAATAGGGTTTACAAATTTCTTCTCGGGCCTGCTCTAAATCAATTTGCTGGTGCTTATATCCCATAGTAGCGGTGGCCACTCTTAATGTCCCATAATCCAACGTTCCGACTAACGTATCTGAATCTATGTAAAGATTTGGTTTTCCAAGTTTTTTCGGGTAAGCCCCAACTTCTCTTCCTGCCGCAATTGCTGGATGGTTATCCACGTACATGGAGTGAACATAGTCCCCTTTTTCGCCGTTGAAACCTACAGGGATGACTTGACCAGACTCCGTGTAAGAGCCTAAGCCGGTTACGTCCGGCATGCGGATAACCTCGAACTTAACAAGCGGTTCATCAATCTCTAATGGCTCTGGAACAATTTTTCTCAATGCTTCCATATCCGTACGATAAATAATGTTCAAATATTCCCGGTTATTAAACCGATACGGTCCACGCGGAAATGCTGGAGCATCTAATGGTGTTGAGATTTGCTTAGCTACTTGATCTAGTTTCATTTTAATTTATCCTTCCTTTGATCCCGGGTCAAAACTCGGAGATAATATTATTTGTTAATGGTCTAAATGAAAAATAAATTTAGACTAAAGAAATGCCGAAATAAAAGGGAAACACAATCAGAATAAAAAAGAAATTTGTCGAAATTTTTTTCAAAAATTATTTAGATAATAACAATTGACAGAAAATTTATTATTTTGTTTAATAATAGCATACCAACCGGTCAGTATCAATACAAAAACAACAACAAAGGAGAATGGATGATGAACGCTACAAGTAATCAAATTGAAACACATGTCCAATTCTTAACCGCTGAAGAAGCTGTTAAACAAATTCCTGAAGCTGCTAAAATTATGGTGGGTGGTTTTGGCTTTCCCGGGATGCCTAGATACCTATCGAAGGCACTAATAAATAAGACTAACCTACATAACCTTACCCTTATCATGAACAGCCTGGGGAGCGTATCTATCCTAAATGATTTGTTCGTTCAGAACCGTATTAAAAAAGTGATTGGCAGTTTCTTTTCAACCAATAAGGAATTAGTAAAGGCTTATCGTGAGGGTGATGTTGAGATTGAGCTGTTACCTCAAGGTACGTTTACTGAAGCTATTCGACTGGGAGGAGCGGGGATTCCAGCTTTTTATACTCCAACTGCCGCAGGTACGGATTTGGCAAAAGGGAAAGAAATTCGTGTCTTTAATGGCCGCGAACATGTTCTTGAACAATCTTTAACCGCTGATGTAGCAATCATCAGAGCACATAAAGCAGATAAGGCCGGAAACCTTGTCTACAAAAAAACAGCTCAGAATTTCAATCCGGTAATGGCGACTGCCGCGAAGCTTACAATTGTAGAAGTAGATGAAATTGTTGAAATTGGTGAACTTGATCCAGATACAATCGTTACACCATTTATCTTTGTGGATATCGTTGTGAAAAGGGAGGAAATTTGAAATGAGTGATTCAATTAAGCACTACATTGCATGGCGCTGCGCACAAGAATTAAAATCAGGTGTTGTGAATCTCGGAATTGGAATTCCTACTTTGGTTGCCGATTATTTACCGAAGGGAAGAATCACCCTGCATTCTGAGAATGGTATTCTTGGGGTTGGACCGGAGCCAGGGCCAGATGAGATCGTTCAAAATGTTGATCAAATGGATTTGGTAAATGCTTCAGGTGTACAACCGATTACGGCCTTGCCCCATGCTTCCTTCTTTGATAGCTCTCTCTCTTTTACGATCATGCGAGGAGGACATCTGGATGCTACTGTAATTGGTGCCCTGCAAGTATCTGAAGGCGGGGATATTGCAAGTTGGGCTGTGCCAGGAAAGGATGTTCTCGGTGTGGGTGGTGCAATGGATCTTGTCATTGGAGCAAAACGAGTAATCGCGGCAATGACTCATCTTTCACCTAAAGGAGAACCAAAGATTCTTCAAGAGTGTACCTATCCTCTTACTGCTAAAAATAGAGTGGATACCATTGTCACCGAATATGCGGTATTCAAATTCCGTGAGGGACGTTTATGGTTGGTAGAATTGGTGGATGAACTTACGTTTGAACAATTGAAGGAAATGACACCTGCTTCCTATGAAATTGCGGAGGATTTTCAATGGGTGCAAAGAAAAGAATTAATAGAAAAAGAGCTTGTCTTAAAATAAACAAAAGGCTGTTGATTCGCTCAACAGCCTTTTATCTTTTAATTAACGTACACCTTTCATGAAGCTTTGAATCTTTGGTGATAGAATAAACAGGATAATACCAAGGACAATCGAAGCTCCACCGATTACACCGAAGTATGTCATTTCGGTTTCAGGTGTATAGAATTTAACAATTTGTGCATTAAGAGCTTGTGCAGCAGCACTTGCTAAGAACCATAAACTCATCGTTTGTGCTGAGAAGGCAGCTGGTGCTAATTTTGTAGTTGCTGATAACCCAACAGGTGATAAGAGTAATTCGCCAAATACGCAAATTAAGTAACTTAAAACAAGCCATAATGGGTTAACTAATGAATCTGTACCGCCAAGGTAAGCAGGTAAAAGTATAACAAGGAATGATACGCCAGCGAACAATAATGATAACGAGAATTTCTGCGGGATCGTTGGTTGACGTTTTCCTAATTTCACCCAAATTGCTGCAAAGATAGGTGCAAAAATAATAATAAATAATGGGTTTAAAGATTGGAACCATGCAGGAGAAATATGGATTCCTGCAAAGTCTAACTGTGTGCGTGTATCCGCATAACTAGCAAGGATCGTTGAGCCTTGCTCTTGAATTGACCAGAACATTACAGCTGCAATAAATAACGGAATATATGCAATGACACGTGAACGTTCTACTGCTGTTGTTTTAGGGCTGCGGTACATAACAATGAAATACATAGTAGGAATCAAAATACCAAGAATCGTTACTAGATTGATAAAGCTCTCAAATGTTAACATCCCCATTGAAATTAAAACAACAATTAAAACTGCAATAATGACTGCACTTAATCCAATAATAGTGAAAACTTTTTTCTTTTCATCAGGTGACAATGGATTATGAACCACTGTACCAGCAAGGCCTAGATTCTTTTTCTTTGTTAAAATAAATACGATTAATCCTAAGAACATCCCTACAGCAGCAATACCAAATCCTAAATGGAAGCTGTAATCCATAACGGATCCAACGATTAACGGTGATAAAAATGCCCCTGCGTTAATCCCCATATAGAAAATAGTAAAACCTGCATCACGGCGATTGTCTTCTTCACTGTACATTTCTCCGACAACTGTCGAAACGTTTGGCTTCAGAAGTCCTGTTCCAAGGACGATTAATACCATCGAAACGAAGAACATTGAAACGCTTCCTGGTATGGCAAGAACGATATGACCGAACATGATCAAAATTCCACCGTAAAAAACGGCTTTTGACGTACCGAAAATTCTGTCAGCTAACCAACCGCCGATAATTCCGGACATATAAACGAGTGAACCGTAAATGGACATAATGGAAAGAGCGAGGGTTTTATCAATCCCCAATCCGCCTTTGGATACTTCGTAGTACATATAGAATACAAGGATGGCTCTCATTCCATAATACGAAAAACGCTCCCAAAACTCAGTAAAGAACAGTGTAAATAATCCTTTCGGATGTCCAAAAAAACCCTTTTGAGGTACACTGTCCACAATTTTCTGTCTATTCAAGTCTGACATCTTACTACCTCCCTTTTTTACTATTTTATAATACTTTTTTTGTTTAGAATCGTCAAAAACTTTTTTTGGAAATAAAAAATGTAAACGTTTTAAATGCTTGATATTAGCGGGTTTTGAGGATATTTACGCTGAAAAGAAAGTTTTTTTGAAATAATATTTTTTTTCGGAAAAATAGAATTTTCATTTAAAAGAACTCTTAGGAAAATTAATTATATTTCGAGGATTCTGAAATAAAAAAAGCCCTTGGTTTCTAATTACTAAACCAAGGCTCAAACATAATGAATAATTAGTTCATTAAGGGCTTCATCTATTAAGGTTCGTTTTTCAGATTCAAGCCAAATTTCGGGGATAATTTTATAGCTGCAGTTTTCGCTCATTAAATAACTATATATAATTTGTGCTTCATCAAGATCATTTTTGCTAACTTTCGTGGGAGAAGTGGATGGATTAAAATTCGTTAATATTTTTTCTTTAATGCTCTGAAGATGTTCAAGACCATTTGTACATCCTAAATGATACTTTTCGCTAAATAAAACTTTATTTCCCTTAATAAAAAAGAGTTTAAAAGTGGAGTCATTTAACGATTCCCTGACAACTATAGTTTTATTTTCTTCGGTAAACTCAATGACTTGCTCCTTATATATAATAGGGTTTATAGCATCTAGCATGTTCCGATATTTTGCCGCAGTTTCAAAATCAAATTGTTCGGAAGCAGTAATCATGCTCTGATTTAGTTCTTCAAGTATGCTAAAGTCGGTGCCGCTAAGTAAATCGATTATTTTGTTTATAATGTTATCGTAATGATCGAGCGCATGTCCTCCAAGACACATGCCAATACATAATCCTAAGGAATAGTTTAAGCATGGACCATTTTTCATAAAAGGTTTACTGCAGCTTATTTTAAAAGCTTCTTTTAATCCTTGAATGGCTCTTTCTGTCGTGTATTTGTTAATAAAGGGACCAAAATATAGATTTTTGTCATTATCGATAATTTTATCTGTTACTTCTAGTATTTGATGACCATTATCCATTTTAATAACGATATAGGGATAGGATTTTGGACTTTTCATCTTTCTATTAAATATTGGTTTCATTTCTTTTATTAATTTACATTCCAGCATGAAGGCTTCAAATTCTGTATCTGTAAGGATATAGTCAAAATCGTTTAAGTTTGCCATGAGCTTTTTTATTTTTTGTGGATGAGCTTTTATGTTTTGAAAATAAGATTGTACTCTTCTCTTAAGATTTTTTGCTTTTCCAACATAAATGATGTGGCCTTGGGAATCTTTCATTAGATAAACCCCAGGGGTTAAGGGCAGGTCCTTTACCTTTTCTTTTATATTCAAATGCATTCCCTCTCTAAGTAATAACTTGATAGAAGTTATTTTAACACAATAAAAAACCAAATTGCTGTTAACAATCTGGTCACTTCTTGGATTGAATGTTCAATTGGGATACCTTTTATATAGATAGAAGAGTAATACTATCATCACAATATCTAATCTCGCATTAAAAGCAAATTGCAATAGACCGATATTCAAGGTTGGCAGTTTTGTTAATATAAGAGCGGCAATCATAATTCCAATTAAAGGAATTACTGCATTTTTAACTGCTTTATTAAGCATGATTAAAAGTCCGCAAACAATTTCTAGTAAGATGACAACCTTTAATATTATGTGAGGATAGGGTAGCCCTAAACGGAGAAAACTACTTGCTAGTTCAGCACTCATTAATTTCATAAGTCCAGATGTAATAAATACAAAGGCTACTGCAAATCGAATAAGACTGCTTGATGAAAACGAAGTATAAATGAGAATCCCCCCTTAAACATAAATGTATGCAAAAGCTGGGACAATCCATTACGGAAAAATAAAAAGATCCTATTTTTTTAGGATCTTTCCTTCGCTTCTAATCTACTAAGATAATTACAGGCGGTTTATTCAAGAATTGCATAAGATTTAATACATCTCCTTGCACTTCACGACCCTCTGGAGATGCAAGTGACTGACCTAAAGTCTGTGGATCATCAAAATGAAGCTCAGCTAAGAGAAATAAATCTTCATTCGTATTTTGAGCTTGTAAAACGTGATGAATTTCTGCCCCTTTAAGATTAGGGATTTTTTGCACTAAAGGTATATGTACATTGTAGTAATACTTTTCAAATCCCTCTTTATCTTTTGGTTGATTATACATAACAATAACCTTTGCCATAACCCTGCTCCTTTCAAAATTCTAAAGTATTTTATTCCTAATAACATATATAAAGGGGAAAAAGTCCTAGTATTATCAAAACTGTTCGACAAATATTTCTTTTGTTGGTGCCTGACACCGTCCGTGGACATTTGTCCACGAGTGGTGTCAGGCACCATTTTTTTTAAAAAGAAAATTAGGCATAATAATGATTGACATTGACGCTGCGTGAAGGTATATCGTTAGCTATGAGGAGATGATCGAATGGAATATACAGTGCAAAAGCTAGCAAATCTCGCGGGTGTCAGCACCAGAACGCTCAGGTATTATGATGAAATTGGAATTCTTAAGCCGGCAAGAATCAATTCGTCAGGATATCGAATTTATGGGCAAACGGAAGTGGATAGACTCCAGCAAATCCTATTCTACCGAGAATTAGGAGTGGGCTTGGACAGCATTAAAGAAATCGTTACGGCTCCTTCCTTTGACAGAGCAAAGGCACTCAGAGAACATCGCGAGAAGCTCCTCGAAAAGCGGGTTCAATTAGATTTATTAATTACTAATGTTGAAAAAACTATAGCATTATCAGAAGGGAGAATGAACATGTCAAATAAAGAAAAGTTTGAAGGCTTTAAGAAAAAAATGATAGATGATAATGAAAAAAAGTACGGAAAAGAAATTCGTCAAAAGTACGGAAATGACACGGTTGAAAAGTCAAATGCAAAATTGCAGAATATGACCGAGGAACAGTATACGGAAGTGTCAAAACTAGCAGAACAAGTCCAAGAAACCTTAGCTGAGGCTTTTAAAACAGGTGATCCTGCAGGGGAGCTGGCGCAAAAAGCAGCTGAACTTCATAAGCAATGGCTCACTTATTATTGGCACGAATACAGCAAAGAAGCCCACGCAGGACTTGGACAAATGTATGTCGATGATGAAAGATTTACTGCCTACTATGATAAAGAACAGCCAGGGACAGCAGAATTTTTAAGGGATGCTATCCTCATTTATACTGGATTGAAAAAATAGACAGTAAAAAGACTCTGTAAATGTCCCAACATTACAGGGTCTTTTACTTTTTGATTAATCGTCACTTTGCCTTTATAATAAATACTGAAAATTATGAAATTTTATCCAAAAAGGGAGTGTGCCATTCAATGAACCTAGCTTCCCAAGAAACTGAAACACGAGGAAAAAATACGTATTCTTTTGATGAATTCTTAGCAAAACGTGAAAATCTTGACTGGTACCGTGATGAACCATTTTTGCAAAAAGCAGTAAGAAAATTTACAGGGTCCCAATTTGAGAAACTCCATGAAACCATTCTCTCTTTCTCACCTACTGTTTCTACGAAATGGAACCATTTAGCTGAACGAATAGCAAGACCAGAAGTTAGGCCATATATGCTTCATTATGATGCTTTTAATCATCGAATTGACCGCATTGTCCGGCCTATGGAAGTCCATCAATTAGAACGCGAGGTATTTGGGGAAGGACTATTTTCTAGCAAAATGACTCATTGGGAAAGCTTTGTGAAGCGAATGCTGACTCACCAAATTGGCGAAGGCGGAGTTACCTGCCCTTTAACATGTACACATGGATTAATAGCTCTGTTAGAGCAATTTCCGAATGAAGACTACCCGGAACTTCAAGAAATTTTGCAGCATACAAAAGAAGGGGGAGACGGCGAATTTGCGATTGGCGCCCAGTTTATGTCAGAAATTCAAGGCGGTTCGGATCTGCCAGCCAATGTTCTTGAAGCGGTTCCTGATGGAAAGAATTATCGTCTATTTGGAAATAAGTTCTTCTGTTCTGCGGCCCATGCGGATTATTCCGTTGTTACTGCCAAAATCTCTGGGACAGATAAAGTATGTACATTTATTGTTCCTGCTTGGCTCCCTGGCGATAAGGAAAAAGAAAAACGCAATGGATACGAAATTAACCGGATAAAATGGAAGCTTGGTACCGCCGAATTGCCGACTGCTGAAATTCAATACAATGGGGCATTGGCCTATCCGATTGGTCCTAAGGATAAAGGAGTTGCAGTCGCTGTTGGCATTGTTTTGACCTTATCCCGACTCGAGATCGGCATTGCCTGCGCAGGATTTATGCTGCGGGCATCAAGAGAAGCCAGCCTTTACAGCGATTTCCGAACCGTTTTTGGAAAAAAAGTAAATGAATACCCGCTTGCGGTGAGCAAGCTGAAACGAATCGAAAAAGCTGCTAAGCGTACAACTGCCGGTGCTTTTAAAATCTACGATTTGTTTTTGCGTTTAGAAAAACCTCTTAATCCGGGCATAAAATCAGATCTTCCGATTGAAACCAGAAAACAATTGTTTAACTTACGTGAACTTATTTTATTGCAAAAAATTTGTGCCACCAATGAAGGTGCTGAAATATTAAGAGAGACCATATCAATGTTTGCCGGGCATGGGGTAATGGAGGAGTTTTCTTCTTTGCCGCGAATTTTTCGTGATGTCGTCGTTAATGAACAATGGGAAGGCCCGCGCAATCTACTATTAACGCAAATTTATCGTGATCTCCAAAGAGTGGCAGACTGGTATTCTCCTAGAGAATTTGTGAGCAGTGTATTAAAGGGGGCAAATCCAGATTCAATTAAGAAATTCTCTGAACAGCTGGAGCATTTACTGCAAAGTCCTGTTTTAGAAGAAGTTAGCGAAGCTTCAATCCAAGCAGCGGCTGAATGGGATACATTCTGTGATTTCTTCTTCAAAGCCTATCAGGAAGTTGCACTAAAAGAAATCGAACAATAGAATTTTAAAAAAATAAATGAAGCCTGTCACTTATTGGAATACGATGGTGTCAGGCTTTTTTTAAAGCGCTTACATATGTGGAAGCGTTGGATAAAAATTTAATCATTGACAAGTTTCAATAAAAAAGCAAAAATAATTATATATTGAATAGTTATAAAATTTATTATTTTAAAATATTTCCATTTAATCAGAAAATACTATTAGGTAGGTGTAAGTGTGATCAAAGAACCTATTCTTCAAATAAAAGACTTAAAGGTATCATTTCAGTCTGGGAAAAAACTTTTACCAGCAGTTGATGGTATTAGTTTTGAATTAAAAGAAGGAGAGATCCTTGGAATTGTAGGAGAATCAGGGAGCGGTAAAAGTGTTACATCCTTAGCTACAATGGGGCTAATTCCTTCCCCTCCAGGTAAAATCGAAAAGGGTGAAATAATTTTCGAAGGAAACGACCTAAAAAACATATCCGAAAAAGAATGGCGAAAAATCCGTGGAAATCAGATTTCGATGATTTTCCAAGAGCCGATGACTTCCTTGAATCCATTATTTACGGTTGGAAATCAACTGTTGGAAGCAATTCGATTACATACTGATCTATCAAAAAGAGAAGCAATAGTTCGAAGCATCGAACTATTAAAGCTGGTGGGGATTCCAAGGGCAGAAGGAATACTAAAGGAACACCCGCATCAGCTGTCAGGCGGAATGAGACAAAGGGTCATGATTGCCATGGCGATGGCCTGTAATCCAAAGGTATTGATTGCGGACGAGCCAACAACGGCGCTCGACGTTACGATTCAGGCACAAATCCTGGCATTAATGAAGGATTTGAATAAAAAAACAAATACCTCCATTATTCTGATTACCCACGATTTAGGCGTCGTGGCGGAAATTTGTGAACGTGTCATTGTTATGTATGCCGGTCAAATTGTGGAGCAGGGTGATGTCAGAAGAATATTAAAGGACCCACAGCACCCTTACACAAAAGGTTTATTAAAATCAGTTCCTGACTTAAGAGGAAAAAAAGACCGTCTTTACAGTATTCCGGGAACCGTTCCGACACCTGGGACTGTCCATAAAGGCTGCCGATTTGCCGCAAGATGTGCAGAACAAATCGGGAGATGCCATGTGGAATCACCAGATTTATATCATTTGGAAAAAGACGGACATGAAGTGCGATGTTTCCTACATACATTGAAGGAGGAGAGTAACCAGCATGTCAGAATTACTTCTTGAGGTAAATGGACTTAAGAAATATTTCCCAATCACTGGTGGTGTTTTTGGAAAGAAACAAGGGGAAGTCAAAGCAGTTGATGATGTTTCTTTCTATGTAAAAAAAGGAGAAACATTGGGCATTGTAGGCGAAAGCGGTTGTGGAAAGTCAACAACAGGACGGCTGCTCATGCGCTTGATTGAAGCGAGTGATGGACGAATTGTTTTTGAAGATAAAGAGATTACAAGAATGTCGAAAACAGATTTAAGAAAGATCCGCAGAGATATTCAAATGGTGTTCCAGGATCCCTATGCTTCATTAAACCCAAGGCATTCGATTGAGCAGATTTTAGAAGAACCGTTGATCGTCCATGGAATTGGGACAAAGGAAGAACGAAAAAAACAGGTAAAAGAAATGCTTGAGGTAGTAGGTTTAAGCAGCTACCATGCCAAGCGATATCCGCACCAATTCAGCGGCGGACAGCGTCAGCGGATCGGAATTGCCAAAGCATTAATGACAAAACCAAAGTTGATTATTGCTGATGAACCTGTATCTGCACTAGATGTTTCCATCCAGGCACAGGTTCTTAACCTAATGAAGGACATTCAAGAAGAATTCCAACTTACATACATATTTATCGCCCATGATTTAGGTGTAGTGCGTCATATTAGTGATCGGGTAGGCGTAATGTATTTAGGCAGATTAATAGAATTAGCTGAAAGTGAAGAGCTTTATGAAAATCCAAAGCATCCATACACGAAGGCACTCCTTTCGGCTGTACCAATACCAGATCCAGAATTGAAGAAAAAAACAATTTTAATTGAAGGTGAACTGCCAAGCCCGGCAAATCCTCCTTCAGGCTGTGCTTTCCATACTAGATGCTCTCAAGTAATGGATATTTGTAAAACGGCGAGACCTGCGGAACAAGATCTTAACGGTCATTATGTTGCCTGTCACTTATATAACAAGTGATAGCCAGCATTCATGATAAATAAAAAAAAGATTTAGGGGGTAAAAATTGCTTATGAAGAAAAAGTCTTTTAAACTGCTGTTGATTTCTCTATTGGCCATCAGCATGTTTTTAGTTGGCTGCAGCAGCAAAACAAATAATGAAGCAGGCGGAAAGAAAGATCCTGCTACTAACAGCGGTTCCAAAAAGGATACACTAGTTTATGGCCGCGGAGGAGATTCTACTTCTCTTGATCCTATCACAACTACTGAAGGTGAAGCTTTCAAAGTAACAGAAAACATTTATGAAACATTGCTGCAGTACGGTGACCAAGATACAACAATTAACCCTGGACTTGCTGAAAAGTGGGAAGTTTCTCCTGATGGATTAACTTACACCTTCCATCTTCGTCAAGGAGTTAAATTCCATGACGGTACTGATTTCAATGCAGATGCGGTTGTATTTAACTTTGATCGCTGGATGAACGGCGATTCTGACAAATTCCCTTATTACACAATGTTTGGCGGATATAAAAAAGATGAGGGCCACGTTATTAAAGAAGTAAAAGCAGTCGATGCGAATACAGTTCAATTTGTATTAAAGCGTCCACAAGCTCCGTTCTTAAAGAACTTGGCGATGTCTCCATTCGGAATTGCCAGCCCGACAGCTGTGAAAAAATGGGGCGACGATTTCAGAAGCCATCCGGTTGGAACAGGGCCATTCAAATTCGTGGAGTGGAAACAAAATGATACCATCACTCTTGAAAAGAACCCTGACTACTGGCAAAAAGGTCTTCCTAAGTTAAACAAAGTTATTTTCCGTGTAATTCCTGAAAACACTGCACGTCTTAATGCTCTTGCCAACGGCGAGATTGACGTGATGGATGGATTAAACAATTCAGATGAAGCAACTGTTAAAGGAAACGACAAGCTACAAGTTATTGAGCGTCCTTCTATGAACGTTGGTTATATTGGTTTAACAACCACTCGCAAACCATTCGATAACAAGCTTGTTCGCCAAGCTATCAACTATGCTATCGATAAGAAAGCGATCATTGATGCATTCTATGGCGGCAAGGCTCTTCCAGCTGTCAACCCAATGCCTCCTTCCATTGAAGGATATGACAAAGACATTCAGCCATACCCATATGATTTAGAAAAAGCAAAAGCATTATTGAAAGAAGCTGGCTACGAAAAAGGATTCTCAATTGATTTATGGGCAATGCCTGTAGCACGTCCATATATGCCAGAAGCTCAAAAGGTTGCTGAGGTTATTCAAGAAAGCTTGAGCAAGATTGGTGTTAAAGCAAAAATCCAATCCGTTGAATGGGCAACATATTTAGACAAAGCCGCTAAAGGCGAGTTTGATATGTTCATGCTTGGATGGACAGGCGACAATGGAGATCCAGATAACTTCTTATACACGCTTTTAGACAAAGATAGCATTGGAAGTAATAACTACTCTTACTATAGCAGTGATGCACTGCATGATGTATTAATTAAAGCTCAGACTGAATCTGATCAAGCAAAACGTAACGATCTTTACAAGAAAGCTCAAGAAATCATCCATGAGGATGCTCCATGGGTACCGCTTGTTCACTCTACACCATTGTTAGCAGCTTCTAAGGATGTCGTAAACTATTTACCACACCCAACTGGTTCTGAAGCATTAACAAAAGTAGATTTTAAATAATCATTTGTGAAAGGGGAGGGAGCATTGCCTCCCCTTTTGTTAACGAAAATGTTAAAAAGAGGTGATAAGCTTGTTTACATATACGGTCCGACGCTTGTTTTCATTAATACCAGTATTGTTTGGGATGACTCTAGTTGTTTTTGGTATTATTCATGCCATCCCGGGAAATCCTGCACAGGTTATCCTCGGTCAAAGGGCAACAAAAGAAGCCATAGCCGTATTATCGAAACAACTGGGGTTGGACAGGCCTTGGTACATACAATACGTGGATTATATTAATAAACTATTGCATGGGGATTTAGGGACTTCACTCCGGACAAGGGGTCCAATTAACCATGAAGTATGGCCATTTTTAGCTGCCACAATCGAACTCACAGTAGTTGCCATGCTGATTGCTATCATCATTGGTGTGAATGCAGGGATTATTAGTGCTTGGTTTTCTAAATCCTGGTTCGATTATGTCGCAATGGTCCTAGCCCTAATTGGGGTTTCACTGCCGATTTTCTGGCTTGGCTTAATGATGCAATGGGGATTTGCAAATGAATTAGGCTGGCTGCCGACAACTGGAAGAGAAGATGTCAGGGATCCAGTCTCGGCCATTACTAATCTCTATTTAATAGATACGTTCATACAGGGAAGGTTTGACCAATTTGGTACCGTTATCAAGCATCTGATACTGCCAAGCTTTGCTCTTGCAACCATTCCAATGGCGATTATCGCAAGAATGACACGTGCAACGATGCTTGAAGTTATGAGAGCTGACTATGTAAGAACAGCTAGAGCAAAGGGTCTTAGGATGTTTTGGGTGGTTTACAAACACTCTTTAAAAAATGCTGTTATCCCAGTTCTTACTGTAATTGGTTTGCAAACAGGACTGCTATTAGGCGGTGCGATTCTAACAGAAACAATCTTTGGCTGGCCGGGGATTGGACGGTATTTATATGATGCGATTGGATATCGCGATTATCCGGTTATTCAATCCGGGATATTAATTATTGCAGCAATCTTTGTCCTAATAAATTTAATCGTGGATCTATTATATGTTTTTGTTGATCCAAGAATTAAATATACGAAATAGGGGGGATTACCAGTGGCTGAACTTGCAAAAAACACAGCGGACATCACTATGATGCCTGCCGAAGAAAAGCTGACACCTCCATGGAAGGAGGCGTGGCAATCCTTCTATAAAAATAAATTAGCCGTGATTGGCTTAGGGATTGTCCTCTTTTTTATTATTTTAGCCATCGCCGCTCCTTGGGTGGCACCATATAGTTTTAAAGGTCAAGTATTGACTGAGCGGATGCAGGCTCCATCTTCTAAGCATTGGTTCGGAACAGACGACTTTGGCAGGGATATTTTTTCGAGGGTTGTATATGGAGCAAGGATTTCTTTATGGGTTGGTTTTTTCTCTGTTTTGGGCTCTGTTGTTATCGGAACTTTTCTAGGTATTGTGGCTGGATATTATGGACGCTGGATTGATAATATCATATCTCGTATCTTTGATATCATGCTAGCTTTTCCGAGTATTCTTTTGGCGATTGCGGTTGTGTCTATCCTTGGACCATCGTTGCAAAATGCCCTTATTGCGATTGCGGTTATCAATATTCCAAACTTTGGCCGGCTTGTCAGGTCAAAGGTGTTAAGTGTAAAGCAAGAAGAGTATATTATGTCAGCCCGTGCAGTTGGAATGAAAGATGGAAGGATACTTTTCCGTCATATTTTACCGAATAGTATTTCTCCGGTAATCGTTCAGGCAACTCTAGCGATTGCGACTGCTATTATCGAGGCAGCTGCCCTTGGTTTTCTAGGATTAGGTGCTCAGCCTCCTACACCAGAGTGGGGGAAAATGCTGGCGGATTCAAAAAACTACATTACCCAAGCTCCGTGGACATTGATTTTTCCAGGTCTCGCCATTATGCTGACCGTCCTTGGATTCAACTTAATGGGCGATGGTCTTCGTGATGTTCTAGATCCGAAAATGAAACAATAAACTTTGAGACTCCGTGTGGGGTCTCTTCTTTTTTGGGCAACAATATCATTTGTAGAATGGGCTATTAAATTTGTAGAATGTATCTTTTTAATTGTAGAATGTTCCTTAAGAATTGTAGAAAGTATTGCTAAATTTGTAGAATGCATTGGCAAATGTAGAATGTACCTTCAATTTTGTAGAATGTAGGCGTAAATTTGTAGAATGTACCCTAATAATTGTAGAAAGTATCCACAAATTTGTAGAATTCTTCAGCTTTAAGGCTTATAATTGTAAAAAATTCAGAAAAATCACTTTAACGTATTGCTTAGTCGTAGGGGGATCGAAAAATTGAATATTGATCGTGAAAATAGTATTGTGTTTATCGGATTCATGGGTGCTGGAAAAACAACGATAGGTAAACTAGTAGCAGAAAAACTGAATCGAGAATTTATTGATATTGATGAAGAGATTGAAAAGGAATTTAATATGCCTGTAACGCAGATTTTTAAAGAATTCGGGGAAAAGGCATTTAGAGATAGGGAAAAAAGTTTAATTACTAGTTTGAGTCAACAAAAGAATTTAATAATTTCTGTTGGTGGGGGAGCATTCTTACAGGAGGAGATTAAAAAGGTTTGTTTATTCTCCTCTATAGTAATATTTCTAGATATATCTTTTGAGAGTTGGAAGGAACGAATAAGCCAAATTATTGATAGCCGGCCAGTTTTGCAAGGAAAATCAATTGAGGAGATGCAAGAGCTGTTTAACAATAGGCAAAAAGTTTATGCAGATCATCATTTCAAAATTCAAACCGATAATAAAAATCCGGTGGATATTGCAAACCAAATCATAGAAAAAATTCTGAATTAGTAAGATAAATCGCTTTCGAGGTATTCAAGGAGTGGGTTTTTTATGAAAAAAACAATAACTATTAAAGGTCTTACAATTGGGGAAGGGACACCAAAAATCTGTACGCCCATGGTGGGGAGGTCAGTATCAGAATTAATAGATGAAGCAATACATATTAAAACAATTGATGCAGATATTGTTGAGTGGCGGGTCGACTTTTTTGATGAGGTAGAAGATTTTTCAAAGGTAAAAGAAGCTCTTGAGGAAATCCGTGGTATCTTGCCTAATGTTCCGCTAATCTTTACATTTAGAAGTGAAAGAGAAGGTGGAGAAAAGGAATTAAGTAATCAAACCTACTTAGAATTAAACAAAGCAGCTGTGGAAACTAGATTGGTTGATATCATTGATGTTGAGCTGTTATATAATGAAGGTATAATTAAATCCTTAATTGAAGCAGCTCACTTAAATGGTGTGTTCGTCATCATTTCTAATCATGATTTTGAAAAGACACCTTCTAAAGAGGAAATCGTATCTCGCCTACGAAAAGCTCAAGAACTCGGAGGCGACATTCCGAAAATAGCTGTAATGCCTAAAAGTACTTCAGATGTTCTGACCCTATTAGATGCCACTTGTTCAATGTATGAACATTACGCTGACAGACCGATTATTACCATGTCGATGGCTGGTCAGGGTGTTATCAGCCGAATAGCAGGTGAGGTGTTTGGATCTGCAATTACTTTTGGAGCTGCCAAAAAGGCATCCGCACCTGGACAGGTTCCAGTAAATGACTTACGCAAGGTCTTGGAAATCCTACAATCAAATTTATGAATATTAGAATGAAAGAAAGTGCCCAGCCTGGTCCTTTCTTTTTTTTGTTGAGCACTGCATAATAATTGTATAATCTTACAAAATGAAATGAAAGCGTTTTCAAAAAATAATGGTGTTATTTTCAGTTAAAACAGAAAATTAGGCAATTTAATTATTGAATAATTATATAAGTGGATGTATAATAATTCATTATGAAAGCAACTTAGGAGATGAAGAAATGAAAGCTGCGATAATCGGTGGAACAGGTTACGGATCAGTTGAACTAATTAGGCTAATTCATAAGCACCCTCATTTGGAGGTTGGTACGGTTGTTTCAAATTCCCAAGCTGGGAAAAACTTTAGTGAGACTTATCCACACTTGTCAGGGATTATCGATCAACCACTCGAAAAATTTGATGCGGATTCAATTAGTAATAAGAATGAAATCGTATTTTTGGCTACACCTTCGGGGGTTAGTTCGAATCTTGTTCCCCAGCTTTTAGATAAGGGAATAAAATGCGTCGATCTTTCGGGAGATTTTCGCCTTAGGTCTGCAGATGAATATGAAAAATGGTATAAGCATTCACCAGCTAGTGAAACATACCTGAATCAAGCAATATATGGGTTAAGTGAAATATATAAAGAAAAAATATCTAATTCCACTCTTATTGCAAACCCTGGATGCTATCCCACAGCTTCAATTCTTGCACTTTTGCCGATTATTAATACAAAAATTGCAGATTACGAGTCTATTGTAATTGATGCAAAATCGGGAGTGTCGGGTGCAGGAAGAGGACTTTCCTTAACATCACACTTTGCTGAAATTAATGAAAATCTTAAAGCATATAAACTTGGAGAACATCAACATATTCCAGAAATCGAACAAATCTTATCTGATGAAAATGGCAGTCCAATCAATATTTCTTTCACTACTCATTTAGTACCAATGAATAGAGGAATTATGTGTTCGGTATATGTAAAATTAAATGATTCTTTTTCGACTGAGGAAGTTCATCAAATTTACAACGAATTTTATAAAAATAAACCATTTGTAAGAGTAAGACCACAAGGGAATATTCCTTCGACAAAAGAAGTCCAAGGATCAAATTATTGCGACATCGGTTTACATGTCGATAAAAGAACAAACCGCCTAACCATCATCTCCGTTATTGACAATTTGGTCAAAGGGGCAGCGGGCCAGGCGATTCAAAACGTAAATATTATGAACGGGTGGGATGAGCGGACGGGGCTTACTGATATTCCACTATATCCATAATTAGAATGATAAATTGTTAGTTAACTAGTTTTGAAGACGGACAAAGTGAAAACTAAGGGGGTATTTCAATTGACTCAGGCATTAACAAGCAAGAAAATCGTTATTCTTGAAGAAGAAAGTGTTACATTACCACAAGGGTTCAAAGCAGGCGGCATGCATTGCGGGATTAAACGTAAGAGACTTGACCTCGGTTACATAGTTTCCGAAAAACCAGCTGTAGCTGCCGGTGTATATACAACGAACATTTTTCAAGCTGCACCACTTTTAGTAACACAGGAAAGTATCGCAAAAGAAAATAAAATTCAGGCAATCATAGTGAATTCCGGAAATGCCAATGCTTGTACGGGGGAGCAAGGTTTAAAGGACGCATATGAGATGCAAAAAGGATTTGCAGCTGAACTTGGGGTCCAGGAGCACCTAGTTGCAGTAACCTCAACGGGTGTAATCGGTGAACTACTGCCAATGGATAAACTAAATTTTGGAATTAAGCAAATTCTCGATAAAGAAAACGAAAATGAATTATTTTTTAAGCAAGCAATCCTTACAACAGATACTTGCCTAAAGCAGATTGCGGTACAACTACAAATCGATGGAAAAACAATTAGCATTGGCGGAGCCGCCAAAGGATCAGGCATGATTCACCCAAACATGGCTACCATGCTTGGCTTTGTCACAACTGATGCAAACATTGCCCACGAAGACCTGCTATTTGCATTAAAAGATGTAACGAACCAAACCTTTAATATGATTACCGTAGACGGTGATACCAGCACGAATGATATGGTTTTAGTAATGGCCAATGGTCTAGCGGAAAACAATCAGCTTACTAAAGACCATCCAGAATGGGCTGACTTTAAAGAAGGTTTAAAAATAGTCTGTGAGTCCCTTGCTAAGAAAATCGCTAGAGACGGCGAAGGGGCAACAAAGCTGGTTGAAGTTCAAGTTAACGGAGCTTTCAACGTAGAGGAAGCTTCAGCTGTGGGTAAATCAATTATTTCATCCAATCTTGTAAAAACAGCTATTTATGGAACGGATCCTAACTGGGGTAGAATCGTTACTGCAGCAGGCTATAGCGGAGTTCCTCTTGAACCAAATAAATTAAAGGTTTCCATAGGAACCTATACAGTTTTTGAAAATGGATTACCAAGTTCCTTTGTAGAAGAAGATGTGAAGCAATATCTAGAACAAGAAAATGTCAAAATCTATATTGATTTAAATCAAGGTGATTCCAGTGCTACCGCTTGGGGATGCGATTTGACATATGATTATGTGAAAATCAATGCATCCTACCGCACTTAAGGGAGGCAGGCAAAATGAAATACTTAGTCATTAAGTGCGGCGGAAGTGTGTTAGATAATCTGCCCAGATCATTTTATGAAGACATAGTTAAAATGCATGAAGCTGGTGAGTGGACGCCGATTATTGTACATGGCGGCGGCCCTCTTATTACATCGTTATTGAAATCCTTAAATGTACAAACCACATTTATTAATGGTTTAAGAGTAACTAATCATGAGGTCCTTGATGTAGTTGAAATGGTATTGAGTGGATCCGTTAATAAACAGGTCGTCAGAAATTTAATTGAAGTTGGCGGAAATGCTATTGGCGTCAGCGGAGTTGATGGAAGCTTGCTGCAAGCAGTTCCTACTCAAAACGCCGAAACGCTGGGTTTTGTTGGTGAAGTAACAGGGGTTAACAAAAAAGTTCTCGAAGGAATTATTTCTCAAGGAAATATTCCGGTAATATCTCCAATTGGAATAGATGCCAGTGGTCAACGCTATAACATTAACGGTGACATTGCAGCATCAGCAATTGCTAAGGCACTAGGAGCAAATCTTTGTTTTATCAGTGACATTCCTGGAATATTAGTCGAAAAAGATGGTGCTAAAACAAAGCTTGATAAAGTGTCTAAGGCAGTAATAGAAGAAATGATTGATAATCAAACTATTTATGGAGGCATGATTCCAAAGGTAAAAGCTGCAATTGACGGACTTGTTCACAACATTCCCGAAGTTGGAATCATCAATGGATTCGATAAAAATAGTCTTATAGATTATACCGCCGGTAAAAAGATCGGAACAAAAATTGTGTTAGATGAGGAGATTGCATAATGTCGAATACTACTTCCGTTTCCCAAATCTCGCCTGTGATGGCAACCTACGGACGCTTTCCTGTCACACTTGTAAAAGGGAAGGGAAGCTATGTATGGGATAATCAAGATAACCAATTCTTAGATTTCACTTCTGGAATCGCTACTTGTAACCTAGGGCATGTTCCCAATGCTGTAAAAGAAAAACTTGAAGAACAACTGCAAAATCTTTGGCACTGTTCGAATCTATACAACATTCCAAATCAAGAGGAACTGGCAGAACTTCTTACAGCTAACAGCTGTGGCGATCAAGTCTTCTTTTGCAACAGCGGTGCAGAAGCGAACGAAGCAGCCATTAAACTGGCCAGAAGATACTCCAACAAAGTAAAAGGGAATGAGTCACCCACAATTGTAACTTTCATGCAATCCTTCCACGGCAGAACGTTAGGAACATTAACAGCTACCGGTCAGGAAAAAATCCAGCACGGATTTGCACCATTAATCCCTGGATTTAGCTATCTGCCGTTTAATGATATTGATGCACTTGATGAACTTAACAGCATTAAACCTGCTGCAGTTCTTCTAGAACTTGTCCAAGGTGAAGGCGGAGTTATTCCAGCAAACCAGGTATGGATTGAAAAAATCGCACAGATTTGCAAGGAAAATGACATCCTTCTAATGGTCGACGAAATCCAAACAGGGATCGGTAGAACAGGAACTCTTTTTGCCTATGAGGAGTACTCCATCGAGCCGGATGTCATTAGTATCGCCAAAGGTCTTGGCTCTGGATTTCCTATCGGGGCTATTATCGCCAAAGAAGAAGCGGCAAAAGGCTTTGAACCAGGCAGCCATGGCAGTACCTTTGGCGGAAACCCTTTAGCAACGGCCGCCGGTCTGGCAACTCTTACTCATATAATTGAAACGAACCTATTAGATCAAGTTAAAGTAATTTCGGAGTACTTAGATTCACAGCTTCAAAGTCTGAAAGAAAAGTACCCTTTTATAAAAGATATTCGCGGAAAGGGTCTCCTAAAAGGGTTGGTTGTCGAAATTAACGCCCTAGAAATTGTCCAAAAAGCGATAACCAATGACCTGTTGATATTAACAGCAGGCCCAAATGTGGTACGGATTTTACCACCATTAACTGCATCAAAAGAGGAAATAAATGAATTTATTATCAAGTTGGAAAAAACATTCCAAAGTATAGAGAAAGGCGAGTGAGTGTTTTGAAACAAGGATATCTTACTTTGGAAACGGGAGAAGTATTTGAAGGAATCCTGATTGGTGCACAAAAGGATTCTCTTGGTGAAGTCGTTTTTAATACGAGTATGACGGGCTACCAAGAAATCATTACCGATCCTTCCTATGCTGGACAAATCATTACATTTTGTTACCCGATAATTGGAAATTACGGTGTTAATGCGCTCGATGATGAAAGCATCTCCCCAGCATTAGCGGGAGTAGTAATCGGGGATTTATGTGAAATGCCGAGTCATTATCAATCGATAAATAAATTTTCCGAAAAACTAAAGCAGGCAGGTGTCCCAGGGATTGCCGGAGTGGATACTCGACTTCTTGTCAAAACCATTCGAAGCCGCGGAACAGTTAAAGGATATTTAAGTACAGCGAAGGAAACACAATTCTTAGATACTGAAAAAGCACCACTATGGGTGGAAAAAGTATCGACGAAAAAGATACAATTTTTCAAAAACAATGGACCACATGTTGTATTAATCGATTTTGGTTATAAAAAGTCGATTCTGAATGCCCTTTTAGAGGAAGGCTGTTCCGTTACAATCGTGCCTTATAATACTTCATATGAAAAAATTAAAGCATTGAATCCGGATGGAGTCTTACTCTCAAATGGTCCCGGAGATCCGATGGCACTTCAGAAGTACTTTTCGGAAATAAAAAAGATTAGTCAGTACTTCCCAACACTCGGAATTTGCTTGGGGCATCAGTTAATCGCCTTGGCATACGGTGCGAAAACAGCAAAACTTGCCTACGGCCACCGCGGAGGCAATCATCCTGTAAAAGAATTGCAAACAGGAAAAGTGAAAATGACAGCCCAAAATCATGGTTTTGTGGTCATTGATGAAAGCATCGATTGTCAGGTGTTTGATATTACCTACCGTAATGTGAACGACCAATCAATTGAAGGATTAAAGCATCAAAGCTATCCAATCCAAACAGTTCAATTCCATCCTGAAGCCCATCCGGGCCCAAGTGATACAGAATATATTTTAAAAGATTTCGTAAGCCAGATAGCTTCACTAGGAGAGACTCGCTATGCCTTTAAATAAAAACTTAAAAAAAGTACTAGTAATCGGATCAGGCCCGATTGTTATCGGTCAGGCAGCAGAATTTGACTATGCAGGAACACAAGCCTGTATTGCTCTTAAGGAAGAGGGTTTAGAAGTCGTTTTAATCAACAATAATCCTGCTACCATCATGACGGATGAAGCCGTAGCCGATAAGGTGTATATTGAACCATTGAATGTTGAAACGATTGAAAAGATCATCCAAAAGGAAAAGCCGGATGGAATCATCGGTACCCTTGGCGGGCAAACTGGATTAAATTTAACAGTACAATTATATGAACAGAATATATTAGAAAAATACAATGTAGAACTGCTTGGAACTTCAGTAGAGTCAATCAAAAAAGGAGAGGACCGTGAAAAGTTCCGTAATTTGATGCTCCAGATCAGCGAACCAATTCCAGAATCAGCAATCATTCACAGCTACGATGAAGGCGTAGCATTTGTTAACGAAATTGGTTTTCCTGTCATTATCCGTCCAGCCTATACACTTGGAGGAGATGGAGGCGGTTTTGCCCACAATGCAGAGGAACTCGAAATCGTTCTGAAAAAAGGTTTAGCTGCAAGTCCGATACATCAGGTGTTAGTTGAACGCAGCATAAAAGGCTGGAAGGAAATCGAATACGAAGTCATGAGAGATGCCAATGATACCTGCATCATTGTTTGTAATATGGAAAACATGGACCCAGTTGGTGTCCATACGGGCGACTCAATTGTAGTTGCGCCATCACAAACCTTGACAGATGTTCAGTATCAGATGCTCCGTGATTGTTCCCTAAAGGTTATTCGTGAATTAGGGATTATCGGAGGCTGTAATATTCAGTTTGCGCTACATCCTGAATCCAATCAGTACTACATCATCGAAGTAAATCCGAGGGTTAGCCGCTCATCTGCTTTGGCATCTAAAGCTACCGGCTATCCAATAGCAAGAATGGCGGCAAAGTGCGCGATTGGCTATCACTTAGACGAGATTGTGAATCCGATAACAGGCAATACCTTTGCATCGTTTGAGCCAGCGATTGATTATATTGTGGTGAAACTGCCGCGCTTTCCGTTTGACAAATTCCCTGAAGCCGATCGAACATTAGGGACGCAAATGAAAGCAACTGGGGAAGTCATGGCCATTGATCGAACATTTGAAGGTGCTATGAATAAAGCAATCAGGTCGATGGAAATGAATGTATATGGTCTTTGCATAGAGGCAAATAAGTCATTAACAGAATCATCCATCATTGAACTTCTTAAAACAGCGAATGACCGACGTCTCTTTATTATTGCTGAAGCATTCAAAAGAGGGATATCTTTTGAAATAATTCAACAGCTGACCCAAATTGATTCATGGTTTTTGCACAAAATTAATTCAATCGTGGATTTAGAAAAGGCTTTAGTGTCATACCAATGGAGCGAAGTCCCAGTTGCCCTGCTGAAGCAAGCTAAACGAAATAATATAGCTGATAAGCTTTTATCGCAAATTTACAATATTCCTGAAAAACAAGTGAGAAGCAAATGGAAGGAACTAAATTGGAAACCAGGCTATAAGATGGTTGATACATGTTCGGCAGAATTTGATGCCGTTACTCCATACTATTACTCTACCTGGCATGGGTTTGATGAAGTGGAAATTACCAACAAGAAGAAGATTCTTGTCATTGGTTCAGGACCGATAAGAATTGGCCAGGGAATTGAATTCGATTACTGCTCAGTACATGCGGCAAAAGCAATAAAGAAAAAAGGCTTTGAGGCTGTAGTGATTAATAATAACCCAGAAACTGTCAGCACCGATTATTCGGTTGCGGATCGACTATATTTTGAACCCCTTGCTGCAGAAGATGTTTTGCATGTTATTGAAAAAGAAAAAGTCGAAGGGGTATTGATACAATTCGGCGGGCAGACGGCTATTAATCTGGCACATGATTTAGAAGAAGAAGGGGTAAAAATCCTGGGCACAGCAGTTCAGAATGTAGATCGATTAGAAGACCGGAAAGAATTTTATCAGCTTCTAGAGGATTTACAAATTCCTCATATTGAAGGAAAAACCGCCGATACCACAGAAAAACTGGTTGAAGCAGCAGGAGAATTAGGCTACCCAGTTCTCGTAAGACCATCTTACGTGATTGGCGGACAATCGATGTTTACCATTTTTTCAGAAGAGGAACTAAGAAACTACACGAAGCAGCTTGAAAATAACTCAAGCGAAAAAATGTGGCCGTTATTAGTTGATAAGTTTATACCCGGACTAGAATGCGAGATTGATGTGATTAGTGATGGGGAAACGATTGTGGTCCCAGGAATCTTTGAACATATTGAAAAAGCAGGTGTTCACTCAGGCGATAGTATCTCAGTCTTTCCACCAATTTCATTATCACAAAAGGTAAAAGAAACATTGATAGATTATGCGAGCAAAATTGCAAAGACTACGCCGATTGTTGGAATGATGAATATCCAGTTTGTTATTTATGAAAATCAAGTCTATGTATTAGAAGTAAACCCACGGTCATCAAGAACAGTGCCTATTATCAGCAAAGTAACTGGAGTTCCGATGATTGAGTGGGCCACGAGTGTACAATTAGGCCAATCCTTAAGTGATTTGTGTTTGAACCAAGGATTAATGCCGGAACCAAATTATTTTTCAGTGAAAGCACCTATTTTTTCATCAAGTAAACTAAAGGGTGTTGACCATGTACTTGGGCCTGAAATGAAATCAACTGGTGAAGCGCTTGGAATGGGTCTGACCTATCGAGAAGCTCTAAATAAGGCAATACCGGCTTTAGAGGGAAAAATGGAAGATAACTATATTTTATGCTCCATTTCTGATCGGGAAAAGCAGGCAAGTCTTCCAATAGTTGAAGAGCTGTTAGAAAAAAAGTTTAAATTAGCGGCCACAGAAGGAACAGCATTGTTTTTTGAAATAAATGGAATCCCTGTTGATAAAGTGGTAAGGGATGATCAGGATATAAACAACCTATTCCGTAATCAGAAAATGAAGGCAGTCATTAACCTGCCAAACCAAGGCCGAAATAAACTGAAATTTGGTTTTCAAATTCGGGAGCAGGCGATACGGTATAAGGTACCGGTTTACACGCATTTAGATACGGTGGAAGCGACCATCGGTTTACAAAATGCTCCACTTACTAATCTTGATGTTCGCTCAGTAAGCGAATTTTACAATTTGAATGAAAGAGGTGCCGTTCATGCTAGAAGCCATTAAGTTGAACGAGAATAAATTACAATTTAAAGGAAAAGATTTTTTACAGCTTTCTGATTTCAGTCCAGAGGAAATCCTATATCTTCTGGACGAGGCTCAGGAACTGAAGGCTTTGCAAAAACAGGGTAAACCGCATCCATACTTAAGCGGGAAAGTATTGGGAATGATATTTGAAAAATCTTCGACGCGTACAAGGGTATCGTTTGAGGTTGGCATGCTTCAGCTCGGGGGCCATGCGATATTCTTGAGTTCACGTGATATTCAGCTTGGAAGAGGCGAAAGTATTTCCGATACGGCAAAAGTATTATCGCGCTATGTTGATGGCTTAATGATCCGTACTTTTGGCCATGAATCAGTTGAAGAATTAGCAGAGCATGCTTCTATCCCCGTTATAAATGGTTTAACGGATTTGCAGCATCCCACGCAAGTAATGGCAGACCTTTTAACCATACTTGAACATAAAGGGAAATTGGCCGGATTAAAGATTTGCTATATTGGGGACGGAAACAATAATATGGCTCATTCCTTAATGGAGGGCGCGGTGAAAGTGGGAATGGATATTAGCATTGCCAGTCCGCCGGGATATTTGCCTGATGGAAAAATTACCGAAAAGGCAATTAAAGCAGGGAAACAATTTGGCAGCACTGTTATGATTGCCAATGACCCAATTCAAGCTGTGAAGGGTGCCGATGTCATTGTGACAGATGTATGGACCAGCATGGGCCAGGAAGAAGAAACAGAAAAGAGACTTAAGGATTTCGCATCCTATCAGGTCAATAAGGAGCTTTGTCAGTATGCTAAAGATGATTTCATCTTCTTGCACTGTTTACCGGCACATCGCGGCGAAGAGGTAACGGCCGAAATCATCGACGGGCCACATTCCGTTGTTTTTGATGAAGCAGAAAACCGCTTACATGCACAAAAAGCAATTTTAAAATTATTACTAGCATAATAGTATTTATTTTTTTGAGATTTAGTGTATAATAATTCTATCGGTTGAATAATAATACATGCAAACGTAAGGAGATATAAAAAATGACGAAAGAGAAAATTGTTTTAGCCTATTCAGGCGGTTTAGATACTTCGGTATCGGTTAAATGGATTCAGGAAAAATACGGATATGATGTCATTGCATTAGGCCTGGATGTTGGTGAAGGGAAAGATCTTGAAGCAATTAAAAATAAAGCGCTAAACGTTGGCGCTGTTAAAGCCATCATGATCGATGCGAAAGAATTGTTAGCAAAAGAATATATTCTTCCAGCTTTGAAGGCGAATTGCTTATATGAAGGGAAATACCCGCTTTCTTCTGCCCTTTCACGACCATTAATTTCAAAATTACTAGTTGAGGTTGCTGAACAAGAGGGTGCTGCAGCTGTAGCTCACGGCTGTACAGGTAAAGGAAATGACCAGGTTCGCTTCGAGGTTTCTGTTCAAGCATTGAATCCAAGTTTAAAAGTGGTCGCTCCGGTTCGTGAATGGGGCATGACACGTGATGAGGAAATCAAGTATGCGCAGGAAAACGGAATTCCAATTCCTGTTGATTTAGATAATCCGTTCTCGATTGATGCCAACATTTGGGGACGTGCTTGTGAAGCTGGTGTCCTTGAAAATCCATGGGCTGAAGCACCTGAAGAAGCATACGATTGGACGAATCCAATTGAACTTACTCCAGACCAAGCAGAGTATGTTGAAATTGACTTTGAACAAGGCGTTCCTGTTGCCCTTAATGGAGAAAAACTTCCATTAGTTCAATTAATTGAAACGTTGAACGCTCTTGGCGGCAAACATGGTGTTGGCCGTATCGATCATATCGAAAATAGATTAGTAGGAATTAAATCACGTGAAGTCTATGAAAATCCTGCAGCACTAATTTTAATCAATGCTCATAAAGAATTAGAGTTTTTAACATTGACTCGTGAAGTAACTCAATTCAAGACACAGGTTGAGCAGCAGATGGCAAAGATTATTTATGAAGGCCTTTGGTATTCGCCAATTAAACCAGCTCTTGATGCGTTTATTGATGAAACACAAAAAACTGTTACTGGAACAATTCGCGTGAAGCTCCATAAAGGCAATCATACTGTTGTTGGACGTAAATCTCCATTCAGCCTTTATAACGAGGAACTAGCAACCTATACAAAAGGTGATGCATTCGACCACAACGCAGCAGTTGGTTTTATTAAACTATGGGGACTCCCAACAAAGGTTTATTCAGAAGTAACCAAAAAAGACTCAGTTTTAAAATAATTCTAAAGCGCCCTCGAAGCCAAAATTTCGGGGGCAAACTTCTTAGAGGAAGTAAGGGGGAACACTGATGTCCAAGCTATGGGGCGGACGTTTTACAAAAGAAACGAATAAATTAGTCGAAGAATTTACTGCATCAATCTCTTTTGATCAAAAACTAGCAAAAGAAGATATCGCCGGAAGCCTTGCACATGTGGCAATGCTTGGGGAATGCGGTATCATCCCAATGGACGATGCCGACAAAATAAAAAATGGTCTTCTTAAGATTAAAGAGAAAGTGGATCGTAATGAAGTAGAATTTTTAATAGAAGATGAAGATATTCATATGAATATAGAAAAGCTATTAATTGAAGAAATTGGACCTGTCGGCGGCAAGCTCCATACTGGACGCAGCCGTAACGATCAAGTTGCAACGGACATGCATTTATATCTTCGTACAAAAACAACTGAATTGATTAAATTAGTCGAAGATGTCCAGCAGGCGATTATCAAGCAGTCCACGGAGAACGTAGAAACACTGATTCCTGGGTATACACATTTGCAGCGTGCTCAGCCGGTGTCATTTGCCCATCATTTAATGGCATATTTTTGGATGTTTGAACGTGATAAAGAGAGATTGTTAGATTCTTTGAAACGTGTAAACTGGCTTCCACTTGGTTCTGGAGCATTAGCAGGGACGACCTTTCCGGTAAATCGCGAACTTGTTGCCGACCTGCTGGGATTTGAAACAATCTATCCAAATAGCATGGATGCCGTCAGTGACCGAGATTTTATTCTTGAATTTTTATCAATCGGGTCGATCATCATGACGCATATCTCCAGATTTTCTGAAGAATTAGTGATTTGGTCCAGCCAGGAATTCCAATTTGTAGAGCTTGATGATTCGTTTTGTACCGGATCAAGCATCATGCCGCAAAAGAAAAATCCTGACGTACCAGAATTGCTTAGAGGAAAAACAGGGCGTACCTATGGCAATTTAATAGGTTTATTAACAGTCCTCAAAGGATTGCCACTGGCGTATAATAAAGATTTACAAGAAGATAAAGAAGGTATGTTTGATACCGTTGAAACGCTGGAAGGCTCATTAATGCTTCTCGCACCGATGATTGAAACAATGACCGTGAATAAAGATATCATGCGAAAAGCGATTAACAATGATTTTTCTAATGCTACAGATATTGCCGATTATCTAGTTAGAAAAGGATTGCCGTTCCGGGATGCCCATGAAGTTATTGGGAAAATTGTTTTATATGCGATCCAATCCAACAAATTTTTGCTAGATTTAAGCTTCGATGAATATCAGAAGTTCAGCCCATTATTTGGAGAGGATATTTATGAAGTTTTAGCCCCAGAACATGTAGTGGCTGTCCGCAATAGCTTCGGGGGAACGTCTCCTGAGCAGGTGAAGGCACAAATTAAACTTGCTGAGGGAAAACTGCAGCAATAATATAAAGCTCGCTAAATCGGCGGGCTTTTCATTTGGCCAAATTATTTGTATGAAAAACCAAAATAGGGAATAATTTCCTTAGGGAAAATTTCCAAATTAAAAGTGTGGAGGTTAGATATGAAATATAGAGTTTCTGTTGTGCAGTACCATTTACATACGATTAATTCGTTTGAAGAATTCGCCTCCCAATGTGAGCATTATATAAAAACAGCTGAAGAATTTGGGGCAGAATTTGTTCTGTTCCCTGAGTTTTTTACCACACAGCTTCTTTCCATTGGCAACGGACAGGGGAAAAGCTTAACGATTAACGATTTGCCAGGCTTTACGGAACAATACCGAGAGCTGTTTTCTAACTTTGCCAGACAGACTAACATGCATATTATTGCCGGCACGCATGTTATTAAAAAAGATAATAAGCTTTACAATACGGCCCATTTATTTTACCCTGACGGAAGAATTGGCGAGCAGGCAAAGCTTCATATAACTCCCACAGAAGTTAAGGAGTGGAGCATGGAACCCGGTGATTCGTTTCAAATTTTTGAAACAGACAAAGGGAAAATAGCGCTTCTTACCTGCTATGATATTGAATTTCCGGAAATAGTCCGTATGGCTAAGGCAAAAGGCGCTGATGTTATTTTCTGTCCATCCTGTACGGATGATCGTCATGGCTTTCATCGAGTGCGTTATACAAGTCATGCACGAGCAATCGAAAATCAAGTATATGTGGTTTTAACCGGAACAGTTGGCTCTCTTCCAACAGTTGACTTTATGCGGTCTAATTTTGGCCAGGCAGTTATTATTACTCCTAATGATATACCTTTCCCGCCGCGCGGCATTTTAGTGGAAGGGGAAATCAATGATGATATGGTTGTGACAGCTGATCTTGATTTAGATCTTTTGTATGAAGTCCGCGAACGTGGTTCTGTTACAACCTGGCGTGACCGCAGAATTGATTTATACCCTGATTGGGAAAAGTAGGATGTGATCGGATGTACAGAAGTGAATTTTTTGTTTTTGATAAGGATAAACCAATGCCGGTTATCATTCGCAATTATACAAAAGAGGATTTTGACCAGCTCATAAAGATCCAAGCGGAATGCTTTCCTCCTCCTTTTCCATCAGAATTATGGTGGAATAAAGAGCAATTAAATAACCATGTTACCCTTTTTCCAGAAGGAGCTATATGTGTGGAAGTGGATGGAGTATTAGCAGGCTCACTCACCGGGCTATGTGTGGATTTTGATCCAAAAGAAATGAATCATTCATGGGAAGAAATCACAGACCACGGGTATATCCGTAACCATAAACCGAATGGAAGTTCCTTGTATATTGTAGATATTAGTGTTCGCCCAAAGTACCGAAAACTGGGGCTTGGTAAGTTAATGATGCAGGCTATGTATCATGTTGTGATTGAAAAGGGGTTTGACCGTCTGCTTGGTGGGGGCAGGATGCCAGGCTATCATAAAGTGGCGCATCAAATGACGCCCGAAGAATACCTGGATGCCATCATTAAGGGGGATGTAAAGGACCCTGTCATTACCTTTCTCCTCGGCTGCGGCCGTGTGCCCTTAGGTGTTTCAACAAATTATCTAGATGATGAAGAATCCTGCAATCATGCAGCGATTATGGAATGGAGGAATCCATTCAAATAAAGAATGGGGGCGTATTTACAAATGGAGTATAAACGAATAACAAATATTGATGACCCAAATTTTAAAAAACTTCATGATTTAATGGGGAAGATATTCCCGCCTGAGGAAGTATTGGATTATGAGCTATGGAAAGAACCGTTAGAAGATCCAAGTATCCGAGTGTTTGTTGCTATTGATGATGAACTGGTAGTTGGAGCTACAGAATACCGCTATTACCATGATTGGAATATCGCAATGACAGATTTCACCATTATCAGTAAGCCAGGGTTAGGCCTTGGCCGATTTTTAGCTCAGAATCGTTTGAAGGATTTACAATTGCTTGCAAAAGAGAACGAAAAAGAGCTATTTGGTATGTTCGCTGAAATTTATGATCCTTATAGAGTGGAACATCATGAATTTGGCGGTGTGAAAGTGATGGATCCTTATGTGCGCAGGGAGGTACTATCCCACCTAGGCTATAAACGTCTAGATCTAGCTTACGTTCATCCATCATGGGAAAATAACGGTGAGGCTGTCTCCGGCCTTGACTTATGCTTTATGCCTACAAGTGATGAGGTAGATCGTTTGCCAGCAGCACTTGTAAAAGATTTTCTCACAACGTATTATTCAGTGCTTTCTAATAAACCGCAGGAATGGTTTTTTATGATTGAAAAAATCGGTAACAAGGAATCAATTGAATTATTGCCTCTATAAAAAAAACTATTGACTTTGACAGAAGATTCAGCTAATATTCATTTTATATTCTTGGAAATTTAATGAAAAATTATATATCTCTTATCCAGAGCGGCGGAGGGACATGGCCCGATGAAGCCCGGCAACCTTCAAGGTAATCCTTGAAAAGGTGCTAATTCCTGCAGGTTTTTATAAAACCTGATAGATAAGAGGAGGAATCTAAGCCCTCTTCTTATGAAGAGGGTTTTTCGTATTTTCAAATTATTTATTGAAGGGGTGCAAAAGATGACTGTTATAAAGGTGGCAATCTTAGGTTTTGGTACGGTTGGTGAAGGTGTCTACCGGACGATTGAATCCCATGCTGACGACCTTGAAGCCGTTTTAGGCAAGAAAGTGGAAGTGGCCGCGATTCTAATCAAAAATAAACAGAGGGAAAGAAATATTCGTAAAAATATTTTAGTAACTACAAACTTTGAAGATATACTCAACTTGCCAAAGCTTGATATTGTAATTGAAGCCATTGTAAACAAGGAGCCGACCTATACATTTTTGCAAAAAGCAATTGAGCGGGGCTGCCACATTATTACAGCCAATAAGGAAATGTTTGCACACCATGGAAAACAACTGATAGAGCTTGCAGAACAAAATAACGTCTCTGTGGGCTTTGAAGCCACAGTTGCCGGGGGAATCCCGGTGATTCAAACACTAAAACAACTATTAAAAATTAACCGGGTTCAACAAATTCAAGGAATATTAAATGGGACCTCGAATTTCATCCTAACCGAAATGAGAGAAAAGAAGTGGTCCTTTGCCGAAGCTCTGCTTCAGGCTCAAGAAAATGGCTATGCAGAAGCAGACCCAACCAATGATGTCGAAGGCTTCGATGCATTTTACAAAACAATGATTCTAAGCCGACTTGCATTTGGGGAAGAACCGAATTGGCAGGATGTTGAGCGTGAAGGAATCACTTCCATCACAAGTGAATTAATTGACGCTGCCGAAAAATTAGGATTGAGGTTTAAACATATTGCAAGTATCTCTAATGAACGCGGTCAAATACAGGTATCCGTGAAGCCGGCACTTGTCGGGAAAGAAAATCCTTTTTATCATGTTGAAGGCGTCGAGAATGCTGTTAGTGTTCATTCAGATATTGTTGGCAGAATTACACTGCAAGGACCTGGAGCGGGAATGTTTCCTACCGCCAGTGCAGTTATCGAAGATTTGGTCTATGTCTGCCTAAATACTCAGAAGGATAGAAGTTTTAAAGTTGAGGATACAGCAGTTTCTGACCAACAAAGAAGCTGCAAAGAAGAGCTCTGGTTTGTACATGCTCAGAGCAATTATTTTCAAAGCCTTCCGTCTAACTTGATTGAACAAACATTCAAACAAACTTATATAATCAGGGCGACAAAGAGGGAGGTAGAGGGGCTGGCTAATCAAGATAAAGAAATTTCTTATTTCCCAATAGTGGGTGAGTATCAGACAGCAAATGAAGACAAAGTATTGACAGCTCAATAGTAAAAAAAGAGGGCAGCAGCCCTCTTTTTTTAGTTTTTTAAGAATTTGAAAATAATCAGAAAAACTCGTTTATAACTGGGGATAAGTTTAGACATAATAGTACGTTGAGCATATAGTGTAAAAGCTCAACATATGGACTAGTTATTGAATACAAGGGAATGGAGGGGGCGGCATGTTAGGAAATAGCTTATATGAAATTTTGCTGACTAAGCTTATTAATTCATTCACTTATGAGTTTTGGGTGAAGCCAGATAGCGTTCATCGGATTGATAAACAATCACGCGAAAAACCTATAAATGCAGATGGGAAAAATTATATCGTTGGACCAGGAAATGGGGAGTTTTATGATGAAGCAGGAATTAGTGTTTCAGTGGGAAAAAATGGAGTAATTGTCCTTGAACATACGGAAATAAATACTTTTGCCGTGTTAGTACATGAAACAGAAATTAACGATATTATTCATATTGCCATTGTTTATGATAATGGATATCCATATTTATACATTAATGGTGAATTTGTGAAAATTGGTGAACGAAGTCCTAAAAGGTATGTCTACCCGACAGGGATTATTGGTAGTTTGTCAGGCGGATCTTTTAAAGGAGAAATCAAAGAGATTAGGCTTTGGGACCATTGCCGGACTAAAAAACAACTTAAGACTTATATCAATCAACAGATAAGTATTAACAAAGAGGGGCTTTACGGAATTTGGCCAGATCGTCCTGTAAAAGAAACGGATGTAAGAGTGAAGCAAAAAAACAGCCAAACCACCAAAAAAACTAGTAAGGCAAACAGAGAAAATAATAAGAATCAAAATATTGAAGTCAGTATCATTATTCCCTCTTATAATAAATTTCCACTCAATATATTTACCCTTTACTCACTCGAACAACAAACATTTAATCCCTCAAAAATAGAAGTAATCTTTATAGATGATGCATCTACTGACCAAACAGAAGAAAAACTTAAAGGTTATAATCCACCCTATCATTTTAAATATATACGTAATAATAGTAATCTCGGAAGAGCAAAGGTGCGAAATATAGGTATTCAAGCAGCAAAAGGGAGCATCCTGATTTTTCTAGATGCTGAAATGATAACAGAACCTGATTTTGTTGAAAAGCATATTAAGTCTCATCAATCGCAAAATAAGGTTATTTTGTCAGGCGTGATGCATTCTAAGAAGATTTATTCATGTATCTTTCCTGAGTTTCCTCAGGATGTAATGAACAGGATCGAAGCCTTAACCAAAAATAATCCAGAGAAAAATAGAAAGCTGCAAGACTTAAAATTACCGTATGAAAAGCCGTATCCATTAATAGAAAAAGACGATATTACCAATAAAACCTATACGGATTTAGTCTTTAAACCATTTACGTGGTTTGAGACAATAGTTAAAAATTTTGATGTGGACCTAGATGGATTTATGTTTCCATGGATGGCATTTCTTACAGGGAATGTTTCCATCCGTAAAGAGTTTATCCAACAAGCAGGTTTGTTTGATGAGGACTTTGTCCAGTACGGCTACGAGGATTGGGAAATAGGGTACCGTTTATATAAACTGGGTGCCAAATATATTGTGTCCAACGATTTAATAACGTACCACCAAGAACATCCTGTGGGAATAAGTAAATGGAAAGAGGCAATTAATAACCTGGGTCTCTTTATCTTAAAGCATCATGACGTCGATGTTTTAATTCTTGGATTAGAGCTTGCAGGCATAGTAAATTTATTAACGATGAATAAGGTACTAAGAGAGTACAAGTTACTCGTGCAAACCTATGCAGAGAGATTTCAAGAATTCCAAGAGAGATTTATTCGCATTCTTCAAGCAACTGTCCTATTACTTCAAATAGATGTACGTCATATTAATATCCTTGGGGCTGCAGGTTTTGGTTCAGACGAAAGAAAAGGCATTCAAGAAGATATTAATTCCCTTAAATCCCTTGGGGAATTCACCAATTTAACCAGCCTTTTAGAGAAAATCTTGAACTCCTAAATATTATTCTAAATTAGATGGAGGGAGTGGAGAAAGTGGTTTCTATAATTACTTGTACAATAAGAGATGAGAGTATCAATAATGTTTTCGAAAATTATCGACAGCAAACCTGGAAGGATAAAGAGCTAATTATTATCCTAAATAAGGATTCCATGGACATTGATAAATGGATCGCAAAGGCAAAGAATTTTCAGCGTGTCCAGGTATATCAACTGCATGAAAAAGCAACATTAGGCGACTGCCTGAATTTTGGGATTATGAAATCAAAGTATGATTTTATAGCAAAATTTGATGACGATGACTATTACGGTCCTGAATATATAAGCAGTGGGATGGATGCTTTTAAAAATAAAAATATTTCAATAATCGGCAAAAGTTCATTATATATTTATTTTAAAAATAAAAGAGCACTGATTTATATGTCGGGTAAAGAAAATTCCTTCGTTGACACTGTTGCCGGAGCAACACTTATGTTTAGAAAAGATGTTTTTCAACAGGTTCAATTTGAAAAAGTGAATCGAGCTGAGGATTACTTTTTCATTGATCAATGTAAAGAAAAAGGGTATCACATCTATTCTACTGATCGCCATCATTTTGCTGTAATTCGGCAAGAAGCAGAAAAGCACACCTGGAAAATTTCTGAAGAAGAGCTTATGGAATGGGGAGATATCATCACCTATACAGACGATTTTAAAGCAGTGGTCGCAAAAGGGATTGCTCATTGAAAGCTTGAATGTATTAAATTTAAAGCGGGGTGACATTAAATCAATAATGTCATCTTTACATAAGGAAGGCTTGTTTATTTTTCCACAGACTTATCCACAATGTACGGATTGGTATTACGTTATTTAAAACACTTATGCACAACATCCACAAACGTTATGGAGATATTAATTTATGATGTTCACAATACCTCCAAATTTCTAATATTAAAATGTTAAAAAAATGTGAAAGTCGTTGTCATTTTCTGAGGAGGAGAGTATATTAAAAGTGTAGAGAAGATAGTGAAAGGATTCACAAACTTCTTCTACAATAACAGCTAGCTGATCCACCCCTAACAAAAAGGGAAGTTAAAATCATTAATAAACTTGTGAAATATTTCACAAGAAATTAATAGGAGATGATTGTGATGAGATGGTACAAAACTCCTCTTGCAGCAGTTGTATGGACAGTATTACGAGTTTGGCTTGGCTTACAATGGATTGAGGCAGGTTATCATAAATTAACAGGCGGTTTCGATGCAGGCGGTTTCCTTAAAGGAGCTCTGGTAAATGCAACAGGGGAAAATCCAGCAGTGCAAGCTTGGTACGCTGACTTTTTACAACAATTCGCGATCCCAAATGTTCATATCTTTAACGTCTTGATTCCTTGGGGAGAAATGCTAGTTGGTTTAGGATTAATCGTGGGATTAGCAACGATTCCGGCATTAATCGCTGGCGCATTCATGAACTTAAACTTTATGCTCGCCGGAACAACAAGCACTAACCCAATTCTTTATACAGCAGCGATGATTCTATTATTCGCAGGCACTGGAGCTTACTACTTCGGACTTGACCGATTTGCAGTACCTTTTATCAAAGGCTATTTCCAAAAAGTCCGTGCAAAAAATGTGAACATGAATTAGTGTTAAAACATTAGAACAATAAAAAATTTTATATTCCCCATTTCCCCATAGTAAAGAAGCAGGGCAAACCTGCTTCTTTTTTTATGATTATTTTCTATTTCGATTTTGGACGCGCTGGTTTGCTGCATTAGCGCGTGCCAGTGCCTCAAGATCCGCTCCATCAGCCATTTCCTTCGAAAACTCAACATCCTGTCCATCTGATTTCATGTTTTTTGGCACTTGTGGAAGTGAAGCTTTATTTTTATCTCGTGAACCATGTCCGCGTGAACGGCCCATCATAAAAACCCCTTTCAAATGTTAACTCTTGAGAGGAAAAATGCTCTCTACTCTAGTTTTAACAAATTAAAAGGGGTCCATTAATGGAAAATTCTTTAAAAATTTGGTGGACTATAGTTTCGTTTTTCTGTCAGAATAACCGCCTGCACGGTCTGCCATTTTAAATTCCCGCTGGTAGGATACCTCTTGCATGCTTGTAAGACTGTATTTCCCTCTATCCTTATCCTTTTTCTTCTTTTCAGCCATTTTTGCTCATTCCTTTCAACATTTTTTTGTCAATCGTCATCAAGCTATGTGGTAAAAATAAAGCACTTTATGTACTTATTTCCATTTTTACCTTATAGGAAAGGAATGATACTGATTTTAAGAAAATATATTTTGTAAGGCTTTTTGAAGATCAGGGTATTTAAATTCAAAACCTGAATCCAATAATTTATTAGGTAATACTTTTTGACCATCGACAACTAATGTACTCATTTCTCCCAAAAATAATCGGAGGGCAAAGCTGGGAACCGGCAACCAGTGAGGGCGGTGTAATTTCAGTGCAAGTGTTTTTCCAAACTCGCTCATCGTAACCGGGTTTGGTGCCGTAAAATTAACTGGTCCTTGGATGTCCTCGTTATCAATAATAAAAGTAATTCCTTTAACTATATCTTCAATGTGAATCCACGACATCCACTGCCTGCCATGGCCGATATTCCCTCCAATAAAAGCCTTATATGGAAATGCAATTTTTGGCAATGCTCCTTCATCACGGTCAAGGATAATTCCGAATCTGCAAAAAGAAGTGCGTATTCCCAATTTTGCTGCAAAGCTCGACTCATATTCCCATTGCCTGACGGTTTCAGCTAGGAAATCATTCCCAAGTATTTGCTCTTCTTCTGTAAACACCATGTCTAATGATGTTCCATAAATACCGACTGCACTGGCATTAATAAATGCCTTTGGTTTTCGTTCCAATTTTTTTATAATTTCTAATAGCTCTTTAACAGCCTCAAGCCGGCTGATTAATATTTTGTTTTTTCTTTCCTCTGTCCACCGCCCGCTACTAATTGACTCCCCAGCAAGGTTAATAAAAATATCCGTATTCTGAAGTTCGGATATGGGGTTTGAATTTTCACTCAGCCATTGTACATATTTTATTCGGTCATTCTTAATTATGTTAGGTAACCTTCTAGTTAAAATAACAACTTTATGATTGTTTTTTAGGAATTCATCTACCAGTGCCTTCCCGACAAAGCCAGTCCCGCCTGCAATGGCAATTTTCATGAAAACACCCCCTTTTGCATTTATTTTACTATATTAAATGAAAAATATGGTAAAGTATTCTTGAGGTGAAGGAAATGGCTATTATTACGAAAATCACCACACAGCAGAAAAATCAAGATCGGTTCAATGTGTTTATGGATTACGGAAAGGGCGAGGAATTTGCCTTTAGTGTTGATAGTGATGTACTAATAAAATTTCAGTTAAAAAAAGGCATGGAAATTGATGATTTTTCATTCATGGAAATTCAGTTCCAGGATGATATTCGTAAGGCTTATAATCTAGCGGTAAATTATTTAGCTAGGAGAATGAGGTCGGCGAAAGAAATTAGGGATTATCTTATTCAAAAAGATGTAGATGACCCCGCCATCGAGGAAGTTGTTCATAAATTAACAAATCAGAAATACATCAATGATGAGGATTATGCTTTTGCTTATGTACGAACACAAGCGAATACGACTGATAAAGGTCCTGATTTAATCAAACTGGAATTAAAGGAAAGAGGGATTGAGGAGGGAATTCGACTTAGTGCACTCGAGGAATTTCCGCTCGAGCAGCAGATTGAAAAAGCAACAAAAATGAGCGAAAAGTTCTTCCAGAAGAATTCAAAGGACTCTCAGAAAATTCAAAAGCAAAAGCTGGAGCAGTTGCTGCTTAGAAAAGGATATCCTTTTGAGGTTATTCATATTGCTGTAAATGAAACTGATGTGAATAAAGAAGTTGATGAGGAAATGGAAGCCATCAGGTTTCAGGGGGAAAAAGCCCATCGGAAATACTCTCAATTCAGCGGTTTCGAATATGAGCAAAAGATGAAGCAAGCTTTATATCGGAAAGGCTTTTCGATGGATCTGATTGAAAGGTTCTTGTTAGAATTTGAGAAGTAGGTGTTCTTTATGTGAGTTTCCTGAGGACACGGAGCTGATTTTTTGGGATGACCGAGTCCGAAAGAAGCCGTATACAAGACACAGAGCGGACCTTTTTGGTTGACCGAGTCTGCAAGAGGTCGTAAAGAAGACATGGTGCCCGCCTTTTAGTTTGACCGGGTCCGCAAGAGGCCGTATAGAGGACATGGAACCCGTATTTTCGTTTGACCGAGTCTGCAAGAGGCTGTATAGAGAACACGGAGCTCGCCTTTTCGTTTGACCGAGTCTGCAAGAGGCCGTAAAGAAGACATGGTGCCCGCCTTTTTCGTTTGCCCGAGTCCGCAAGAGGCATCATTATAGAAGACACAGTGCCCGCCTTTTCGGTTGCCCGAGTCCGCAAGAGGCCGTATAGAGGACACGGTGCCCGCCTTTTCGGTTGCCCGAGTCCGCAAGAGTCCGTATAGAGGACA